>CAIYPH010000325.1 GCA_903928045.1 uncultured Rhodospirillales bacterium | reverse complement strand
TTGTTCACAAAAAGAACACCCTTCCTCAAACGATCCTGCTCCCATGCCCAACCCAATACCGATCCCGCAGCACGCGCTTATACAGCTTGCCGGTGGGCAGCCGCGGAAGTTGCGGGTCAAAGTCAATGGAACGTGGCACCTTGTGACGCGCAAGGTGTTCGCCGCAATAGGCAATCAGTTCGGCGGCTGTCTCAGGCGTGTCGTCAATGCCCGGCATGAGCTGGACGACCGCCTTCACCTCCTCGCCGAGATCCGCGTTGGGCACGCCGAACACCGCGGCATCGGCGACCTTGGGGTGGCTGATGAGAAGGTCCTCGGTTTCCTGCGGATAGATGTTTACGCCGCCGGAGATGATCATAAAGGTCGCGCGGTCGGTGAGGTAAAGGTAGCCGTCGGCGTCGACATGGCCCACATCGCCCGCGGTGCCCATGGTGCGATCGGGCGAGAGCACGTCCGCGGTGCGCTGCTCGTCGTTGAAATAGGCGAAGGGAGAGCCGAGCTTGAACCACACGGTCCCCGTGGTGCCGGTCGGGCAGGGCTGAATGTTTTCGTCGAGGATGTGCAACTCGCCGAACAGCGATCGGCCGACGCTGCCCTTATGCGCCAGCCATTCCGCGCTGGTGGTGGCGGTGAAGCCCATGCCTTCGGTCATCCCGTAATATTCGAGGATGATCGGGCCCCACCACTCTATCATCTGCTGCTTGACCTGCATCGGGCAGGGCGCCGCGGCGTGGATGGCGACCTTGAGGGAGGCACGGTCGTAGCGGGTGCGCACGTCCTCGGGCAGTTTCAGCATGCGGGAGAACATCGTCGGCACATATTGCGCGTGGGTGACGCGGTATCGCTCCACCAGGACCAGCGCCTGCTCGGGGTCGAAGCGCTCCATGATGATGACGGTGCCGCCGAAGCGGATGGTGAGATTGACCCCGAGATGCGGGGCGGCGTGGTAGAGTGGCGCTGGAGAAAGGTAGATCAGCCCCTCCTCGAAGGACCACAGCTTGGCGATGAAGCTGTAGAGCGGCAGCATCTGGCCCGGTGGCTGTTCCGGCAGCGGGCGCTGCACGCCCTTGGGCCTGCCCGTGGTGCCGGAAGAATAGAGCATGGCAATGCCGAGCGCCTCGCCAGCGATCGGAGTGGCGGGAAAGGCCGCGACCGCCTCCTCGTAGTTGCACACCGATGCACCGTCGCCAGGCCCGTTGACGACCAGGCAGAGCTTCACGTTCGGGCACTGCGCCATGGCGGCGAGCGCCACCGCATGGCGGGCCACGGAGGTGATGAGCACCTGGGATTCGCTGTTCTGCAGGATGTAGGCGAGTTCGTCGGCGGTGAGGTAGGAGTTGGTGCAGGTGTAGTAGAGCCCGGCCCGCTCGCCGGCGGCGCAGGCTTCCATGTAGCGCGCATTGTTCTCCATGAAGATGGCGTAGTGGTCGAGCCGCTTGAGGCCCTGCGCGCGGAGGAGGTGGGCGAGACGGTTGGCGCGCGCATCAAGCTCGCCATGGGTCACGGTCTCGCCGGTTGCGGCCATGATGAAGGCGGGCTGGTTTGCCCGGGTCGCCAGGTGGTTGCCGGAATACATGTCGTCCCTCCCCGGTTATTTTTATGGGGAAAGCCTAGCCGAAACCGTCACTCCCCGGCAACGGTCCAGCCATCGCCATCACGGATGAACAGTGGGGTGGAGAACCCGGCGATCAGCGGCAGGCCGGTCGGCCAGCCCGCCAGCCAACGCTGGGTTTGCGCCATGGCGACACCGGCCGCGATGGGGGCAATACCGGCGGCGGCGAGCAAGGCGAGCGCGGCGCCCATCGAGGCGCCGGTGGAGATCACATCATCGACAAGCACGATGCGGCGGCCGGTGAGGCGGGGCAGGATGCGTGGATCAAGCCACAGCCGGCGCCCGGCCCCCGGCGAGGTGATGGAGGCAAGGGGAACCGACAGCGCCTCGTCGTACCAAAGCTTGCGAGACGTCCCGAGCGCGGCCCAGTTTGCATGCCCCAAAGCCCGGGCCACGGCGGCGCCGACGACATGGCCAAGCGTCGGCAGCGCGACGATCACCTCGGGCCGCATGGGGGCAAGCACATCGGCGAGAAACCCAGCCAGCGCATCGGCGACGGCAAAACTGGCCTGATTCACGATCAACCCGGCGATGGCGGTCGCACCAAGATCGCGCAGTGGCAGGCGCAAGGCGCGGCCATCCGGCATCGCGGCATCATAGAAGCCATGCCAGGGCCGGGCGGTGGACGGGGCGTCGATGAAGTTCTGCCAGTAATCCATGCCCGAAATTCGCATGCGGCGCCGGGGATGCAAACCCGGCAAGACGTGTAATATGAAGGCCTCATGCCGCCCGGGAGATACATTATGCGCCGCACCAGCCTCACCCGCCGATCCGCCCTCGCCGCCGGGGCCGCCACGCTCGCCATGCCGCATATCGCCGGCGCGCAGGCGGCGCCGATCAAGCTCGGCCTGATCCATCCCGTCACCGGCGCGCTGGCCGGGGCCGGCGGGCGCTGCCGCATGGGTGGGCAGCTCGCCATCGCCGACATCAACGCGGCCGGGGGCATCAAGTCGATGGGCGGCGCCAAGATCGAGGCGCTGCTGGGCGACGCGCAGGGCCGCCCGGAGATCGCCACCCAGCTGGTGGACCAGATGGCCGAGGCCGGTGCCGCCGGCTTCACCGGCTGCTTCGCCTCGGCACTTGGCCTGGCCGCCACCCAGGCGGCGGCGAAGTATAATATCCCCTTCTCGATCGACAGCGGCATCGCGGACGCCATCACCACCCGCGGGCTGAAGAACACCTTCCGCTTCTTCCCCAACAACACCACCGCGACGAATGACGCGATGGCCGCGCTCGATGCCATCAACAAGAAGGCGGGCAGCCCGGCCAAGACCGCGGTGATCGTGCATGAGGACAGCGAGTTCGGCACCAACTCGGTGAAGCTGCAAGCCGCGATGCTGCCGAAGATCGGCATCGAGGTGAAGGCGATGCTGCCGCACGCCACGCCGACACGCGATTTCACCAACATCGTGCTGCGCATCAAGGCGGAGAAGCCGGATATCGTGCTGATCTCCAATTACGAAAACGAATACGTCCTCCTTGCCCGCACCCTGGTGCAGCAGCGCGTCGAGCTGATGTCGACCTATTCGATCTCTGGCGGCGGCTTCAATCTGAAGTTCGCCAAGGAGGCCCCGCAGGTCGCCGAGAACATGATCGACTTCAACCACTGGCATAACCCGAAGGACCCGCGCTCGCTCGCCTTCCGCAAGCGGGTGGAAGACAGCGGGCAGTTTTATTCCTGGGAACTTCCGTTCGGCTATTTCGCGGTGAAGCTCCTCGCCGACGCCTGGGAGCGCGCCGGCAGCGCCGACAAGGAGAAGGCGATCGTCGCACTCAACGCCTCGACGCTTAGCGATCACTTCATGCCCTACGGGCCGACCAAATTCACGGATGGCCAGAACTCCGGCGCACATCCCGTAGCGCTGCAAATCCAGAAGGGCGACATGCACGTGATCTGGCCGGACGCATTTGCCGACGCGCCGGCGGTGTTTCCGCGGCCGAAGGTTTAATTGGCGGAGATCTATGCAGCAGCCCTGATCAATGGGCTGCTGATCGGCGGCGTCTATGCGCTGGTGGCCCTGGGCCTCACGCTGATCTACGGCGTGCTGCACATCGTCAACTTCGCGCATGGCTCGCTGCTGATGGTCGGCATGTTCGCGGCCTGGCTGATGGCGGAGAAGCTCGGCGTGCATCCCTACGCGGCGCTGCCGGTGGTGGCGCTCGGGATGTTCGCACTGGGATGGCTGCTCTATCGCCTGGTGATCGGGCGAGTCTCGCGTGGCGAGGACCGCGCGATCCTGCTCGCCACTCTGGGCGTGGCGGTGGTGCTGGATAATCTCTTCCTCACCCTGTTCGGCGGCGATACGCGGCAGATCGAGAGCGACCTCACCTTCGCCGTGATCGAGCTTGGACCCCTGCTGCTTTCGGTGCCCAAGGTGATCGCCTTCGCCGTCTCGCTGCTGCTGGCCGGCGCGCTCTGGGGCTTCATGGCGCTGACCGATACCGGCCGGGCGATCCGTGCGGTGGCGAAGGAGCCGGAGGGGGCGCGGCTGATGGGCATACGGCCGGAGCGCATTTTCGCGCTGGCCTATGGCATCGGCATCGGCTGCCTCGGCGCGGCCGCCTGCCTGCTGCTGCCCTCCTTCTTCGTCTCGCCCCATGTCGGCAGCGTGTTCGTGCTGGTGGCCTTCACCATCGTGGTGCTGGGCGGCATGGGGAGTTTCCCCGGCGCCGTGGTGGGCGGGCTGCTGATCGGCGTCACCGAGAGCATGGGCGGCCTGTGGCTCGGCGAGTCGCTGGGGCCGATCGGGATTTCGCTGGTGTTCATCGCGGTGCTGCTGTTCCGGCCGACCGGGCTGTTTGGAGCCGCACGATGAAGGCGGTGCTGATCGCCGCCGCGGTGTTGCTTGCATTGGGGCCGTTCGCGCTCACCTCGCAGTCCCTGGTGAACATTGCCATGCTGACGGTGGTGTCGGCGTTTCTCGGCCAGTGCTGGAACATCGCCGGCGGCTTCGGCGGGCTGACCAGCTTCGGCCACACCATCTTCTTCGGCACCGGCGCCTATGCGGCGGCGATCATGCAGACGCGCTGGGGGCTGAACCCCTGGCTCGCGCTGCCCGCCGCATTGGTGCTGGGTGCCGCGGTGGGGGCCGCGATCGGTGCCGCCTCCTTCCGCGCCGGGCTGCGCGGCAGCTATTTCGCCCTGGTGACGCTCGCCTTCGCCGAGGTGTTCCGCGTGCTGTCCAACAGCCTGGATTTCACCCGCGGCGGGCTCGGCATCAATATTCCGCTGGGCATGGGCGCGGCTAATTTCCAATTCGCCGATCGCCGGGCGACCTATGCGGTGGCGCTCGTACTCCTGGTGCTCGCCACCTCAGCCGCCGCCTGGCTGAAGCGCGCCCGCTTCGGCGCCCAACTCGTGGCGCTGCGCGAGAACGAGGACGCCGCCGCCGCGCTCGGGATCGACCTGGTACGCACCAAGACCGCCGCACTGGCCCTCTCCGGCGGGCTCACCGCGCTCGGCGGCGTGCTCTATGCGCAGACCTATCTCTACGTCGATCCCTCCATTTCCTTCGGCGTCGAGCGCAGCGTGGAGATGCTGCTGGTGGCAATGATCGGCGGCGCCGGCAGCGTGTGGGGGCCGATCCTCGGCGCCATCGTGCTGCACATCATCGCCGACGTCTCCCGCGCCTGGATCGCCACCCCCGGCTTCGCGCCGATGCTCTACGGCGTCGTGCTGCTGGTGATCATCGGCGTGCTGCCGCGCGGCATCATCGGGGTATGGGAGCGCTGGCGTGCTTGAGGTGAGCGGGATCTCCAAGCGCTTCGGCGGCTTGCAGGCGGTGCGCGAGGTCTCGCTCGCCGTGCCCGCCGGCGGCATCACCGCGCTGATCGGGCCGAATGGCGCGGGCAAGACCACGACGTTCGCGATGATCGCCGGTTTCATCCGCCCCGATGCCGGGCGCATCCGCCTCGCCGGGCAGGACGTCACCGGGCTGCGGCCGGACCGCATCGCCGCGGCCGGCATGGTGCGCACCTTCCAGATCACCCAGCCCTTCGCCGGGCTGAGCGTGCTGGAAAACATCCGCGTCGGCGCGTTTCTACGCCACGCTGAGACGGCGGCGGCCACGGAGGCGGCACGTGTGGTCGGCCAGCGCCTCGGCCTCGGCGCCTTTCTCGACCGGCCGGCCTCGGCGCTCACGGTGGCCGGGCGCAAGCGGCTGGAGGTGGCCCGGGCCCTCGCGACCCAGCCGCGCCTGCTGCTGCTCGACGAGGTGATGGCCGGGCTCAACCCCACCGAGATCCACGAGATCGTCGCGATGATCCGCGACATCCGCGATGGCGGCGTCACCATCCTGCTGATCGAGCACATCATGCAGGCCGTCGCCGCGCTCGCCGATGACGTCTACGTGCTGGCCGAGGGGGCGCTGATCGCCCACGGCACGCCC
>CAIYPH010000324.1 GCA_903928045.1 uncultured Rhodospirillales bacterium | reverse complement strand
CCCATCCCCCCCGCCGGCCCTACCCCGGGCAGGGTTGGCCACGCGGTCGAACACCGCAAAAAGCTGAAACGCCGAGCCATCGATGGTCGAAACCTCGACCACCTGGCCCAGTCCGCCGCGGTATTGCCCCTCCCCGCCCGAACCCGGCCGCAACTCCTTGCGATGGATCACAATGGGCGCCACCGTCTCGCAAATCTCCACGGGGATGGAGCGAATGCCCGAGGGAAACGCCGTTGCCGACAGCCCATCCCGCGACGGCCGCGCGCCGGAGCCTCCGGCGTTGAAAAACAGGATCTCGAACGGCCGCCCCTCCGCATTGCCACGCAGCTGGATGCCCCAGTTGCAGGCCGCCCCCTCGGCCGGGATGAGATCCGGCATCACCTCGGCAAGGCAGCCCAGCACCAGCTCGGGCAGGAATTGCCCGATGATATGCCGCGCGCAGACCGGCGCCGGGCGGGCGACGTTGAGGATGCTGCCCGGCGGCGCCTTCACCGTGATCGGCGCCAGCGAGCCCTCATTGTTGGGGATTTCCGGCGCGATCGCCGCGCGCACGCCATAGCTGGCATAGGCGTCGGTGTAGTTCATCACCAGGTTGATACCGTGGCGGCTGGGGGCCGCACTGCCGGCGAAATCGATGGTCACCGCATCGCCCGCGATGGTCAGCGCGACCTTGAGCTCAACCTCGCACTCATACCCGTCGAGTGTCATCCGGTTGTGCCAAACCCCATCCGGCAGCGCCGCGATGGCCGCCCGCATGCCACGCTCGGAGGTGGCGATGATGTCGTCCGCCAAAGCCTCGATGTCGGCGAGGCCGAACTCGTCGAGCAGCCCATTGAGCAGCCGCCCGCTCGCCTCATTGGCGGTGATATAGGCCATGATATCGCCGATCACCGCGTCCGGCACCCGCACATTGCCGCGGATGATGGCGATCACGTCCTCATTCAGCACCCCCGCCCGCATGATCGGCAGGATGGGCAGATAGAGCCCCTCTTCGAAGATCGAGCGCGCATCCGGCCCCATGCCGAGCCCACCGATATCCACCTGGTGGCAGGTGCAACCGAAGAACGCCACCGGCCGGCCGTCGCGGAATACCGGGGAAAACACGGTGATATCGTGCAAATGGCCCGAGGCCATCCAGGGATCATTGGTGATGAGGTGATCACCCGGCGACAGCGTTACGGGCGGCCGGGCGGCAAGGAAATGCTTGGCCGCGGCCGCCAGCGAGTTCACATGCCCAGGCGTGCCGGTCACCGCCTGCGCCACCATCCGCCCGCGCAGATCGAACACCCCGGCCGAAAGATCGCCGGCCTCGCGCACGGTCGGGCTGAAGGCGGTGCGCATCAGCGTGCGCGCCTGCTCCTCCACCACCGCAATCAGCCGGCTCCAGATGATCTGCCGCCGCAGCGGCGCCAGCGGCGCGGTCATGGGACGGCCTCCAGCCGGATATGCCCGCCCGGCAGCGCGGTCGCGGAGAAGCCGACTGGCACCACGATGGTCGTCCCGGCATCGACGATCAACGCCGGCCCGGCGACCCCCTCGCCCGCCGCCAACGCGGCACGGTCACACCGCGTGGCCGCCACCCTGGCGCCGCTGCGCTGATCCACGAAGGACCACGCCGCAGCCGGCCGCGGCGCCGCACTCACGGCGGCGGCGATGCCCGGAGGCGACGCATGTTCCAGCCGCACGGTAAAGCCGAGCAATTCCACATCCCCCTCCAGTACCCGGCGGAACAGCCCCCGATACACCGCCTCGAACGCCGCCCGCAGCGCGCCGGCCTCCAGCCCGTCGGGCGCGACCGGCACGGTGAACTCCCCGCCCTGGCCGCGATAGCGCATCTGCGCCGTCACCCTTTGCGCCGGCGTCCCCACCTCCCCCGCCGCCGCGAGGCTGTCGGTGGCGTCCGCGACCAACCGCGCCAGCGTCTCGCCGGCGCGCGCCGCATCGAAGCGGGACAGCAACTGGTGATGCGACCAGGTCTTCTCGAAGGCGATCGGCGCCCGCAGGAACCCCACCGCCGAACCCACCGAGGCAACGCTCGGCACGATCGCCGCGACCATGCCGAGCCGGGCCACCAAATCGGCCGCATGCAGCGCCGCCGCGCCGCCAATGACGATCATGGTGCGCCCGGCCAGGCTCCGCCCGGCATCGATCGCGTGCTCGCGGGCGGCGCGGGCCATGTTCTCGTTGACCACCTCGATCACCCCCACCGCCGCCTCGGTCGTCGCGATCGCCAGCGGCGCGCCGACATCGCGCCCCAGCGCCGCCTCCGCCGCCTCCGGCCGCAAGGCGAACGCCCCATCGGCGAAGCGCGCCGCATCGAGCCGCCCGAGCGCGAGATTGGCGTCCGTCACCGTCGGATGCGTGCCGCCCAACCCGTAGCAGGCCGGCCCCGGCACCGAGCCGGCACTGCGCGGCCCCACCGTCACCCGCCCGATCCGGTCCACCGACGCCAGCGACCCACCGCCGGCGCCGATTTCGCACAACTCGATCACCGGCAGCCGCAAGGGCAGCCCGCTGCCCGGCTTGAACCGGTCGAGCCGCGCCACCTCCAGGCTGCGCGCGGTGCCCGGGCGGAAATCATCGAGGAAGCACAGCTTGGCCGTGGTGCCGCCAATATCCAGCAGCATGGCCCGCTCCAGCCCCTGCTCGGCGGCGAAGGCGGCGGCGAAAATCGCCCCCCCGGCCGGCCCGCTCTCCATCAGGCGCACCGGCGCCGCCCGTGCCGTCGCGACGTCGCACAGCCCGCCATTGGATTGCATCAACAGCAACGGCCCGGCGATCCCCAGCCCGCGCAGCGCGGCGTCGAGCCGGCCGAGATAGGAGTCCATCAGCGGCTGCACATAGGCATTCGCCACCGCGGTGGTGAACCGCTCATACTCCCGGATTTCCGGCGAAATATCGCTCGACAGCGTCACCGGCACCCCCGGCAGCGCGACCCGCAGCACCTCACCCGCCTCCCGCTCATGCGCGGGGTTGGCGTAGGCGTGCAGGAACCCCACCGCCACCGCCTCCACCCCCTCGTCGCGCAGCACCGCGGCAACCTCGGCCAGCCCCGCGAGATCCAGCGGCGTCAACACCCGCCCATCGGCGGCAATCCGCTCGCGCACGGGCAGGCGAAGAAAGCGCGGCACCAGCGGGCGCGGCTTGTCGACCAGCAGGTCATACTGGTCGTAGCGGTGCTCGTAGGCCATCTCCAGCGTATCGCGGAACCCCTCGGTGGTGACGAACCCCACTTTCGCGCCGCGCCGCTCGATCACCGCATTGGTCGCCAGCGTCGTCCCATGCACCACCATGGCGACCTCGGAGGCCGCCGTCCCGCTCTCCGCCAGCAGCCGCGCGACCCCCACGATCACCGCGCGCTCCGGTTGATCGGGGGTGGTGAGCAGCTTGAGACAGGTCTGCGCGTCGCCGCGCTCCAGCACGAAATCAGTGAAGGTGCCGCCGATGTCGACGCCGATACGGGCGGTCATGGGAGGGAAGCGCTTCTTTTTGAAAAAAGAAGCAAAAACTTTTTATCCATTGGCCGCGGAGTATCCCCGGGACACTCCGAACCAAACGACTAAAAGTTTTTTGG
>CAIYPH010000323.1 GCA_903928045.1 uncultured Rhodospirillales bacterium | reverse complement strand
GGTCATGCGTGGCAAACGTATTCTCGCCTTTGACGAGGCCGCCGCCCGCGCCGCCGCCGGCGATGCGATGGCGGCGATCCGCGATCGCGTGGCGCCGGGCCGGCGCGTGCTCGATGCGGCGCTGCCGGGGATTGCGGCGAGATTGCGAGCATTGATGGGGTGAAGGAGGCGCTTCTTTTTTGAAAAAAAGAAGCAAAAAACCTTTATTCCTTTGGTGAATACCACTCCCACCTATCCGCGGGGCGTACGCCAACGGCATGGATGGAACAGAAAGTTTTTTTGGTTCTTTTTGTTCACAAAAAGAACACTCTTTCCACGCCTTCCACTTCTGGCATGCTTGTCGACGCAGTTTGACCACAAGGCCCCCACGGAGAAGACGTTCGACATGACGACCACCACCGAGTTTGACGCCATCGTCATCGGCGCCGGGTTTGCCGGCATGTATCAGCTCATTTGCCTGCGCGACCGGCTTGGCCTGAAAACCCGCGTGCTCGAAGCCGGCAACGGGGTCGGCGGCACCTGGTACTGGAACCGCTACCCGGGCGCGCGCTGCGATTCCGAGAGCCACTCCTATCAGTATTACTTCTCCAAGGAGCTGGTGCAGGAGTGGGAATGGTCCGAGCGCTACCCGCAGCAGCCGGAAATCCTGCGCTATCTCAACCACGTCGCCGACCGGTTCGACCTCCGCCGCGATATCGCATTCAACACCCGGGTCACCGCAGCGCGCTATAACGAAGCCGCCAATCGCTGGCACGTCACCACCGCGGCCGGCGAGGAAATGTCTTGCACGTGGCTGATCACCGCGATCGGCTGCCTGTCGTCGGCCAACGTGCCGAACATTCCCGGCCTCGCCGATTTCAAGGGCGATTGGTACCACACCGGCCAGTGGCCGCATGAGGGGGTGGATTTCACCGGCAAGCGCGTCGGCCAGATCGGCACCGGCTCGACGGGTATCCAGGCCGTGCCGGTGATCGCCGAGACGGCGGCCGAGCTCACCGTGTTCCAGCGCACCGCCAATTACAGCGTGCCGGCCCACAACGCGAAGCTGAGCCCGGAGTTCAAGCGCTATGTGAAGGAACACGCGGACGACATCCGCGACACCACGCGCCGCACGCCCAACGGCCACCCCTTCGAGATTTCCCAGCGCTCGGTATGGGATGTCAGCGCGGAGGAGCGTGAGGCGCTCTACGAAAAAGCCTGGGAGAAAGGCGGCTTGCAGTTCCGCGCCACCTTCCAGGACCTGCTGGTCGACAAGGCGGCCAATGACACGGCGGCCGCGTTCCTCAAGGGAAAAATCCGCAGCATCGTTCAGGACCCGGCGACGGCGGCGATCCTCGCCGATATCGACCACCCCTACGCCGCCAAACGCCCGCCGATCGACAGCTTCAATTTCGAGGCCTTCAACCGCCCCAACGTGCATCTCGTGGACCTGCGTGCCACGCCAATTGAGTGCATCACCGCGAATGGGGTGAAGACCAGCGACGCCGAATACCCGCTCGATATCATCGTCTTCGCAACCGGCTTCGATGCGATGACCGGGCCGTTCATGCGCATGGATATCGCAGGCCGCGACGGGCTCAAGCTGAAGGACGCCTGGGCCGCCGGCCCGCGCACCTATCTCGGCCTGCAGGTCGCCGGTTTCCCCAACCTCTTCACCGTCACCGGGCCGGGCAGCCCCTCGGTGCTCTGCAACATGCCGGTCTGCATCGAGCAGCATGTCGAATGGATCACCGACTGCATCGCCCATATGCGCGCCAACAACATCGCGACCATCGAGACGTCAGACGAAGAGGCGGAGAAGTGGGTCGCCCACGTCAACGATGCGGCCAATGCGACGCTGCTGCCGATGGCCGGTCACTCCTGGTACCTTGGCGCCAACGTGCCGGGTAAGCCGCGCGTGTTCATGCCCTATGCCGGCGGCATGCTGCGCTACCGGGAAATCTGCAACGACGTTGCGGCGCGGAATTACGTGGGGTTCAAGTTCGGGACGCGTGAAGCAAGCGCTGCTTCTTGAAAACGGAACCGCTTTCCTATCAGTCAGGCCGAAATCTCGATATCGTTCCGCCAAGCCACCGTCGCCGATAGGGGCCACAGGACGAACCCGCGGTCACGCAGGCTGGGCACCCAGTTTTCCAGCGCCTCGATGGTCAGCGGCCAGGGGTGGCCGATGGCGATGACATGGCCGTAGCGGGTGGCCACCGACTCGATCTGCGCGAGCTGCTGGTGGATCACGGCGGCGGAGGCGACCGGGTCGATGAACACATCGCGCGCGGCAGCGGGCACGCCGGCGTTGACCGCCTCGCGGTAGACCATGCTGTGCGGAATGGTGACGCTGTCGAGCACCAGCATTTCGCGCTTTTTTGCCTCGGCGGCCACCATCGCCATCAGAGGACCGTCGAGGGTGGCGACGCTGCCCATATGGTTGTTGAGACCGACGGTATCGGGCACCGCATCAAGTGCGGCTTGCAGGCGGCGGAGGTTTTCATCGAGCGGTATGTCGACGCGCAGCGGGTCCGGCCCGGTCCAGGCGGTGGAGCGGCCGCTCGACTGCATCGGCATGTGGAGCGTCGCCTCATGGCCGCGGCTGGTGGCCTCGGCGACCTGCTGTTGCAGGTTGTGGGCGAAGGGGAACCAGGAGAGGGTCAGCGGGCCAGGCAGCGCCATCACGCGGTTGGTGCCGGGATGCACGACGCCCATGTCGTCGATCACCAAAGTGATCACCGGCCGGCCGTCATAGCGCGGCGTGGCGGCGGCGTATCGCTGCCAGCGGGGCTTGGTCGCGCTCGAGGGCGGCGGCACGGCAGCGCCGAAGGCCATCTGGGCGGCGGCCGGGCGGGCAAGGCCGGCGGAGGCGATCAGTCCGGAAACGAGGGCACGGCGGGGAAAGCGCATGGCGTGGTTTTCGTCGCCCGGCCCGGCGCGGTCAATGGTCCAGCCGTGCGAATCCGTAGCCCCTGATACCAATTTGATCGATTGCCGGCGGGGGATCATCGCGTCACCCGGTAGAACCCCTCGACGTCGGCGCGACGGGGATGGGCGGTACCGATCTGGCTGACCGCGGCGGCGCCGGCGGCCAATGCCCAGCGCAGGGCATCTTCGGCGTCGCTTCCGGTGGCCAGCGCCAGGGTCATGGCGGCGAGGAAGCTGTCGCCGGCGCCAACCGCGCCGCGGACGGTGACGGGAATCGCGGGGCGGCGGATCACCCCGGCGGCGGAGGCGATCAGCGCGCCATCGGCACCCAGCGACACCGAGACCCGTTCGGCGGCCCCGGAGCGGACCAGTTCGCGGGCGGAGTCCTCGGGCGCTCCATCGCCCACGAGGTCCCGCAATTCGCGCTCGCTCGGCTTGATGAGGGCGAGGCCGGAGCCGAGGGCGGATTTCAGCGCCTCGCCCGAGGTGTCGAGCACCACGTGGCGGCCGCGGGCGGATTCGCGGGCGGCGATGCGGGCGTAGCTGTCGGGCGCCAGGCCGCGGGGCAGGCTGCCGGAGAGCACGATCCAATCGCCCGGCTCCGATTCCAGGGCAGCGCAGGCGGCGGTGAACTCGGCCTCCGAGACCTCCGGCCCCTCGGGGACGAAGCGGTATTCCTGGTCGCTCGCGCGGTCATGCACGGTGGTGCTGATCCGGGTGGTTCCGGCGATCGGCACGGGGTGGCAGGGGACGTGGTACTGGGCCAGCATCTCCAGCAGGAAATCCCCCGTCACCCCCCCGGCCAGCACGACCGCGCAGACATCGACGCCGAATTCCGCCAGCACCCGCGCGACGTTGACCCCTCCGCCACCGGGATCGTGGGTCTCGTGGTCGGTGCGGATCTTATGCTGGGGGACGACGCGGTCGGCCTCGAAGGCGGTATCGACCGCGGGGTTGAGGGTGAGGGTGACGATGCGGGGGATCATGCGTCGATCCTAGCGGAAACCCGCAGGATAACCCAGGATGGTGATGAGACAAGGGAGAGAGACATGGCATTCAAGCTCGTCATGCTGCCACCGCAGAGCGACATCACCCGCGGCTGGGCGCGGCGGTTGGCGGCGACGCTGCCGGAAATCGAGGTGGTGGTGGCCGAAGGGGCGCAGCACGCGCAGCACGCGATCGTCGACGCGGACGCGGCGTTCGGGACGTTGACGCCGGATCTGCTGGCGCGATCGACCAGGCTGCGCTGGTTGCAGGCGCCGCAGGCGGCCCCGCCGGCGGGGTTCTATTATCCGGAGCTGGTGGCGCATCCGCTGGTGGCGACCAATTTTCGCGAAATCTTCAACGACCATATCGGCGCACACATCATGGCCTTCGTGTTCGGCTTCGCGCGGGGGTTCCATTACTACATTCCGCAACAGATGCGCCGGGAGTGGAGCAAGCCGCCGGAGGACCATGGGGTGGTGGATCTGCATTCCTCCACGGCGCTGATCGTCGGGCTCGGGGGGATCGGGGCGGAGGCGGCGCGGCTGGCGAAGGCGGCGGGGATGATGGTGATTGGCACTGACGCACGGCGGGGGGCGCCACCTCCGGATGTGGCGGAGATGCATCCGCCCGAGGCGCTGGACGCGCTTCTACCCCGGGCGGATTTCGTGATCGCGACTGTTCCGCATACGCCGGCGACGGAGGGGATGTTCCATCGCGCGCGGTTCCAGCGCATGCGGCGATCGGCGTTCTTCATCAATATCGGCCGCGGGATGACGACGCGGCTGGATGATCTGCATGCGGCGCTGGTGGCGGGTGAGATCGCGGGGGCGGGGCTCGATGTCTACGAGACCGAACCGCTACCGGCCGAGCATCCGTTGTGGACCACCCCGGGCGTGATGATGACACCGCATATGGCCGGCTACGGGCCGCATCTCAATGAGCGGCGCTACGCGATCCTGCGGGATAACGCGCGGGCGATGCTGAGCGGGGGGGTGTTGCGGAACGTGGTGGACAAGGCGAACTGGTTCTGATCAGGCGACCACCCCGAGCCCCCTGAGGCGGGCGATATCGGCGTCGGAATAGCCGGCGTCGCGGAGCACGTCTCCGCTGTGCTGGCCGAGGGAGGGGGCGCGGCGGGGGGGCACTTTCTCCTCGCCGTCGAGGGCGAAGGGGCTGCTGACGGTGAGCTGGGTCTCGCCGGCGAAGGGGACCAGGGCGCCGGCGGCCCGCATCTGCTCGTCCTCCAGCATGTCGGACAAGGTGCCGATCGGGCCGAAGGTGATTCCGGCCTGGTCGAGCAAAGGGCGCCATTCCGGGAAGGGGCGGGTGGCGAAAGCCTGGTCGAACAGGGCGATCAAGGCGGGGGCGTTGGCGCGGCGGGTGAGCTTGTCGGCGAAGCGGGGGTCGGTGAGCAATCCGGACAGGCCGAGCACGGCGAGCAAGGCGGGGAACTGGCGTTCCTCGTTCAGCATGGCCATCGAGAGCCAGCGGCCATCGGCGCAGCGATACATGCAGGTGCAGGCATTGGCGCCATCCTCCCGCTTGGGGCGGGGGAGGGGTTCGAGGCCGTAGAGGCCGGCCTGGGCGAAGAAGCCGTTGGCCCAAAGGCCGTTGGCGAGCAAAGAGGAGCTGGCGAGGCCGCCGAGCCCGGTGCGTTCGCGGCGGTAGAGGGCGGTGACGATGGCGCCGAAGAAGGCCATGGCGCTGGGATGGTCCCCCATTCCCGGCACGGAGCGGGCGGGGGGCGAGGTGGCGTCGGCGCGGACGAGGTCCATCAGGCCGGAGCGGGCCCAGTAGGCGGTGGAATCGAAGCCGGATTTGTCGGCCTCCGGGCCCTGTTCGCCATAGGCGGTGAAGGAGCCGTAGACCAGGCGGGGGTTGAGGGGGCGGAGATCGTCCCAGGCGATCCCGAGGCGGCGGCGGGCGGGCAGCGGCAGGTTGGTGATGAAGACGTCGGCGTCGGCCACCAGGCGGTCGAGCACGGCTTTGCCGTCGGGGGATTTGAGATCGAGGCAGAGGCTGCGTTTGGTGCGGGAGATCATCTCCCAGGGGAAGTTGATGTCGGTTTTCGGCATGCCCGGCAAAGTGGTGAGCATGGAGCGGTACATGTCCCCCTCGCCCGGGGGTTCGATCTTGATGACGTCGGCGCCGAAATCGGCCATGACGGTGGCCGCGGCGGGGGCGGCGATGAAACTCGCGCAGTCGATCACCTTGAGCCCCGCGAATACCCTGTCCATCGCACCCTCCCGTGTTGTTCCCCGCGAGGCTCGCAGCATCGCGGCCGCAGGTAAAGGCTGACCGGCGGCACGAAATCGGCCATGCTGGGGGAAAGCAACGCCGGGGAGGCTGAGATGGCCGAGTACGAATTCTGCACCGTCGCCGATGAAGGGCGCATCCGCGTGGTTACCCTCAACCGCCCGGAGGTGCTGAACGCGCTGCATAGCGAGGCGCATATCGAGCTTGAACGCGTGTGGGACGAATTCGCCGCGCGGGACGATCTCTGGGTCGGCATCGTGACCGGCGCCGGGGGGCGGGCGTTTTCGGCGGGCAACGACCTCAAGGTGCAGGCGTCCGGCAAGCGGGGGCCGGGGGCGAAATCGGGGTTCGCCGGGCTTACGCTTCGCTTTGACCTCGACAAGCCGCTGATCGCGGCGGTGAATGGGCTGGCGATGGGCGGCGGGTTCGAAATCGCGCTGGCCTGCGACATCATCATCGCGGCCGAAACGGCGATTTTCGCCCTGCCGGAACCGCGCGTCGGCCTGATCGCCGGGGCGGGCGGGGTGCACCGGCTGCCGCGGATGATCGGGCAGAAACAGGCGCTCGGCATGATCCTGACCGGGCGGCGGGTGCCGGCGGCGGAAGGGCAGCGGCTCGGCTTCGTCAATGAGGTGGTGCCGGAGGGCGAGGCTTTGGCGGCGGCGAAACGCTGGGCGGAGACGATCCTGGAATGCTCGCCAAAAGCGGTGCGGGCCTCCAAGGGGGCGGTCTATGGCGGGTTGGCACAGCCTACGTTGGAACAGGCGATCCGCACGGTTTATCCGGCGCAGCGGGCCAATATGGAGAGTGAAGACTATATCGAGGGGCCGAAGGCGTTTGCGGAGAAGCGGAAGCCGAATTGGACGAACAGGTAGGGAAGGAAGCGCTTCTTTTTTGGAAAAAAGAAGCAAAAAACTTTT
>CAIYPH010000322.1 GCA_903928045.1 uncultured Rhodospirillales bacterium | reverse complement strand
GATGTCTAGCAAGCCATGCGCGCCGCGCAAAGCGGAAGTTCGCGGGCTTGGAGGAAGGCAAGGAAGGGAAGGCAGGGAAGGAAGGGGAAGGAAGGGCTTCAATTTTGAAAAAAAGAAGCAAAAAACTTTTATCCGTTGGCTGCGGCGCCACCCCAGGCAACTCCGAGTCAGACGACCAAAAGTTTTTTGGTTCTTTTTTTCAAAAAAGAACCGCTTCCTTCCTACCACCCCCCAAGCTTGGCATCAATTCGCCAACGCGCTAGGCCAACGCCCACCAGCTTGAGGCACCCCATGAACCAGACATGCCCGGCCGAATTCGTGGCCTTCGCCCATCACCTCGGCGACATCGCCTGCGACATCCTGCGCACCCGCGCCAGCCTGCCCCCCCAGGTCGAAATCAAGGGCGACGGCTCCCCCGTCACCGATACCGACAAAGCCGTCGAACATGCCGTCCGCGCCGAAATCCTCCGCGCCTACCCCGCCCACGGCATCCACGGCGAGGAATTCCCCCCCGTCCGCGTCGATGCCGACTACGTCTGGGTGATCGATCCGCTCGACGGCACCAAGGAATACGTCCAAGGCCTTCCCCTGTTCGGCTTCCTCCTCGGCCTCATGCACGGCGAGGAAACCATCATCGGCCTCGCCGAACAGCCCCTCCTCCGCCACCGCTGGCTCGGCGCCAAAGGCCACGGCACCACACGCGGCAGCACGCCAGTCCACACCAGCGCCCACCGCACCCTCGAAGACGCGGTCATCAGCACCATGGGCTACGATACCTTCGCCCGCGCCCACCACGCCCGCCTCGCCCGCCTGCGCCTCAACCACCGCAAAACCGTCATCGCCGACAGCTTCTACGTTTTCGGCCTCCTCGCCGAAGGCCGCGTCGACCTCATCGCCTCCGACGGCTTCGCCCTGCACGACTACGCCGCCCTCGACGCCATCGTCCGCCACGCCGGCGGAACCGTCACCGACTGGTCCGGCAACCCCCTCGGCCGCCACGGCAACGGCACCATCCTCGCGGCGGCCACACGTGAATTGCATGCGGAAGCGTTGGCAGCGTTGAAGTAGGGAAGCGTGTTCTTTTTGTGAACAAAAAGAACCAAAAAAACTTTCTGCTCCATCCATGCCGTTGGCGTACGTAGGCGGGATGGTTGGAGCGCTACTTAGCAAAGGAAGGAAAGTTTTTTGCTTCTTTTTTTCAAAAAAGAAGCGCTTGCCTATTCCCGCAGCGCCAGGATCGCCTCCCGGAGACCC
Organism: uncultured Rhodospirillales bacterium; assembly: GCA_903928045.1. The sequence goes on along the minus strand of CAIYPH010000322.1, from coordinate 2,013 downwards.
GGCGGCTCGGTCAGCCAGTCGCCGGCGATGTCGAGGGCGTTGTCGAGGCGGGCCTGGTAATCGGTGCGGGGGATTTCGATGGCGCCGAACTGGGTGAGGTGGCTGGTGATGAATTGGGTGTCGAGCAGGCGGAAGCCGCCGAGGGTGAGGCGGGCGACGAGGTGGACGAGGGCGACTTTGGAGGCGTCGCGTTCGGTGCTGAACATGCTTTCGCCGAAGAAGGCGCCGCCGATGGCGACGCCGTAGAGCCCGCCGACGAGGGCGCCGTTGAGCCAGGTTTCGACGGAATGGGCGAAGCCCATGCGGTGGAGTTCGAGGTAGAGCCGGCGGATATCGGGGTTGATCCAGGTTTCCGGGTGGCCGGGGCGGGGGGCGGCGCAGCCATCGATGGTGGCGGGGAAGTTGGTGTCCGCGGTGACGGTGTAGGGGCCGGAGAGCACGGTGCGGCGGAGGCGGCGGGGGAGGTGGAAGGCATCGAGCGGGAGTATGCCGCGCTGCTCGGGGTTGAGCCAGAACAGGTCCGCGGCGTCGCGGGTTTCGGCCATGGGGAAGAAGCCGGACTGGTAGGCCCGCAGGAGGAGTTCAGGCGTGACCTTGGCGGGCCGGCGGGCCATGGTTCAGCCGGCGGCGAGGCGGCAGAGCGTGTCGGTGAGGCGGTAGGTGGTGAGGAAGGCGGGGACGGGGAGGAATTCGTAGCGGGAGTGGAAGTTGAGGCCGCCGGTGAAGTAGTTCGGCGTCGGGATGCCGCGCATGGAGAGCATGGCGCCGTCGGTGCCGCCGCGGAGCGCGATGATTTTCGGGGTGATGCCTTCGGCGGCGAAACCGCGTTCGAGCAGTTCGACGCAGCGACGGTCATTGCCGAGGCTGTCGGCGATGTTGCGGTAGCCCTCCTCGATGGCGGCTTCGACCTTGGCGCGGGGGTGGGCGGCCTGGACCTCGGCGACGATCTGCTGGACGCGGGACTTGCGGGCGGCGAGGCCGGCGGAATCGAAATCGCGGAGGGAGATTTTGACGGTGGCGGTGTTGGCGTTGGAGGCCATGGAATTGACGTAGCAGTAGCCTTCGCGGCCTTCGCTGTTCTCCGGCGTATCGAGCGGATCGAAGCGGCTGACCAGGTCGGCGGCGATGAGGACCGGGTTCACCATGACGCCCTTGGCGGCGATGGGATGGGCGGGGACGCCGGTGATGGTGATGATGGCATTGGCGGCGTTGAAGGTCTCGTAGACGAATTCGCCGAGTTCGGTGCTGTCGATGGTGAAGGCGAAATCGACGGGGAAGTGGCTGAGATCCATCACTTTGGCGCCGCGCAGGCCGATCTCCTCGTCCGGCACGAAGGCGACGACGATGTCGCCGTGGCGGCGGCCGCCTTTGGCGAGTTCGCCGAGGATGTCCATGAGGATGGTGACGGCGGATTTGTCGTCGGCGCCGAGCACGGAGGTGCCGTCACTCACCAGGAGTTCCTGGCCGGTATAGGGCAGCGCTTCCGGGTGATCGGCGACGCGGAACCAGATGTCCTGCTCCTTGTTGAGGCAGAAATCGGCGCCGGTGAATTGAACGCGCTGCGGTTTGATGTGGGGGGAAAGACCGACATCGACGGTATCGACATGGGCGCAGAAGCCGAGGCGGGGCGCGCCAGGGACGTTGCCGGGGACGCGGACGGTGAGGCAGGCGTGGGGGTCGATGTGGATCTCGGTGAGGCCGAAGCCGCGGAGTTCCTGCTCGAGGAGGCGGATCATGTCCCACTGGCCTGGCGTGCTGGGCACGGTGGTGCCGGCGAAGTCGCTTTGGCTGGTCACCGCGAGGTAGCGGAAGAACCTGGCGATCAACCGCTCCGCCAGCTCGGTATCAACAGTCATGTCCGGCACTCCATATCGGGTGGGGCGCAGGATATACCCAAGCCCGGGGATTGGAACCCTGGAGCGGGCGGGGGTTACGCGCCGGGGGGGGCGGCGCGGGCGCGGAGTTCGGGGGGGTCGTCGCCGGCGTCACGGATGGGCATGGCGATGGCGTCCG
>CAIYPH010000321.1 GCA_903928045.1 uncultured Rhodospirillales bacterium | reverse complement strand
TAAAAGTTTTTTGCTTCTTTTTTTCAAAAAAGAAGCGCTTGCTTCCCTCCCGATCCGGCAGTGGTTTCATTGGTTGGCATTAAAGGGAATAGCCCCGGCTTTTGAGGAAGGTTTCGGTTTCGCCGGCGGCGGCGTCGAGCGCGGCCTTGATTTCCATTTCGCCGGTGACGGCCTGCACGACGCGGCGGGCGATGAACTCGCCGACGGCGTAGAATTCGGGCAGCGGCGGGAAGGGCAGCGCGGATTTCACCGCCTCGGCGGCGGCGGGGTAGAAGCGGATGTCCTTCTGCAAGGCGGGGTCGTTCAGCACGGCCATGCGCGGCGGCACGGTGAGCTTGGCGCCCTCGCGCTGCGTCGCCTCGTTGGTGGCGGTGGCGATGATGCGGAACAGCAGGTCCGGGTCCTGCTTGGAGTAGGCCGAGATGGTGTAGCCATCGGCGCTGAAGCGGCCATGGCCCTGCGGCGGGGCGGCCCACTCCATCTTGCCCACCACGCGGGACTGCTTGGGATCATCCATCGAGCCGGCGCGGGTGGCCCATTGCAGGCCCATCGCGGCGGCATCCTGCTGGAGCGCGATCGAGCACTCGTCATTGGCGGCCGAGGTGAAGCCGCGCTGGGCGTATTTCGTGGTCTCTTTCAGCGCGGTGATGGCGGCGACGCCGGGGGCCTGGTTGAAGATCGGCTTCCACTTCTCGTCGAACCAGCCCTTGCCGATGGTGTTCATGTACCAGTGCGCCTCGTTCATCGTGGCGTCGACCGGCTTGAGGCAATCGATGGTGCCGGCACGGGCGGGGCTGTGCAGGGCCTTGGCGAGCGCCTGGTATTCCGGGATGGTCTTCGGAACCTCCTTGCCGGCGGCCTTGAGGACATCGCCGCGGTAGAACATCAGCATCACGTTGATATCGGCCGGGATCACCCAGATATGGCCCTGGTAGGTGAAGGCCTTGATGACGGAATCGGCGATGTCATCGAGCTTGAATTCGGCCTTGTACTTGGCCCAGAGGTCATCGAGCGGGCGGATCCAGCCGGATTTCACGAAGTTCGCGAAGGTGGCGTCGGACGCGTAGACGATGTCCAGCGTGTCGGACTTGGCGGAGAGCGCGATGGTGGAGAGTTCCAGCGCCTTGTCGAACGGCACCAGCTGAGTGTTGACCTCGACGCCCGGCACCGCCGTCTTCATTTTCGCCGCCCAAAGCTCGAGCGCGGGGTAGCGGTGGCTGATCATCTGCACCGTGCCGGCGGCGCGGGAGGCGCGCGGCAGGGCGGTGACGAGGCCGGCGCCGGCGGCGGCGCGGATGGCCTGGCGGCGGCCGATGGTGTTTTTCATGGCGGTTCCCCCGGTGTTATTGGCCGATTGTGCATGAGGCGAGGGGCGTTGACTACTGGTGTGGGACGGGGAAGGAAGCGCTTCTTTTTTGGAAAAAAGAAGCAAAAAACTTTTATCCCTTTGATGCGTACCGCTCCCACCTATCCGCGGGGTGTACGCCACCGGCACGGACGGAACAAAAAGTTTTTTTGGTTCTTTTTGTTCACAAAAAGAACACCCTTCCTTTCCCGACTACTGTTTTCCAAGCCGCCCATAGGTCGCCAAGGGATTGTCGACCATGATTTTCCGCGCGAGGTCCGCTGGGATCGCGGCCGGCATTGCCTCGGTGCCGTTGAACTGCCAGTGCGGATAGTCCGTCGAGAACAGCAGCAGCTCGTCGGATTGCATGTGGTCGAGCACGCGGAGGAGGCCGTCGGGGTCGGGCGGGCCGTCGACCGGGCGGAGCGAGAGGCGGACGTTGCTGCGGACGATCTCAAGCGGCGCGCGATCGACCCAGGGTACCTCGATGCGGAGGCCGCGCCAGAACTTGGTGAGGCGCCAGAGATGGGCGGGCAGCCAGGTGAAGCCGGATTCCAGCAGCACCACTTTCAGCGCGGGGTATTTGCTGAAGACGCCTTCGCAGATGAGGCTGGTGAGCTGGCTTTGGAAGGCGTTGGCCTGGCCGGCGTAGTCCTCGGTGTAGAATGAGGGCCAGCCGATCGGGGTTGGCGGGTTGTGGTAGGAGGAGCCGGCGTGGATACCGATGGCGAGGCCGTGGCGTTCGGCGGCCGCATAGATAGGCCAGTAGTGGCGCCGGCCGAGCGGGTGGTCGCCCATGGCGAGTAGCAGGACCTGGACGAAGCGCCGGTCGCCGGCCCAGCGCTCGATTTCGTCGACCGCCATTTCGACGTTCTGGGTCGGCACGATGATGGAGGCGCGCAGGCGGGGCTCGTGGTCGAGCCATTCGCGGGCCATCCAGGTGTTGACGGCGCGGGCGAAGGCGGCGGCCATGTCCTCGCTGAAGAGGAGCTGGATGCCATAGAGGCAGTTGGCGATGGCGATCGAACTGCCGAAGGGGTCGAGCGCCTGGGCGCGGACAAGATCCAGCGTGGCGGCCGGTTTGCCCTGGGCGGGGCGCCAGTCGGCGCGGCAGGTCAGCGGCGAGGCGGCGGGGTAGAGGATGGAGTTGAACTCGTCGATGCCGCGGGTGGCGACCATTTCGCGCCAGTGGTCATCCAGGTAAGGCAGCAGCGCCGCCTGGCTGGGGACGGAGGGGTGGATGTCGCAGTCGATGGCGCCGGCGAGCACGCTTATTTCGTCCCGTAGAGACGATCGCCGGCGTCGCCAAGGCCAGGGCGGATGTAGCCGTGGTCGTCGAGCTGGCGGTCGATGGCGCAGGTGAAGACCTGGACGTCGGGGTGTTCGTCGTGGAAGGCCTTGAGCCCCTCGGGGACGGAGATGAGGCAGGCGAAGCGGATCTGGGTGGCGCCGGCCTGCTTGAGGCGGGCGACGGCGGCGGCGGCGGAGTGGCCGGTGGCGAGCATTGGGTCCACCACGATGACCATGCGCTCGCCGATGTCGTCGGGGAGTTTGATGTAGTATTCGACCGGCGAAAGGGTGTGCGGGTCGCGGTAGAGGCCGATATGGCCGACGCGGGCGCCGGGGACCATTTCCAACATGCCGTCGAGCAGCCCGTTGCCGGCGCGCAGGATGGAGACGAAGCAGAGTTTCTTGCCGGAGAGCTGCGGGGCGTCCATCGCCTCCAGCGGGGTCTCGATACGGATGGTTTCGAGTGGCAGGCCGCGGGTGACTTCGTAGGCCATCAGCAGCGAGATTTCGCGGGCCAGGCGGCGGAAGCCGGTGGTGCTGGTGCCCTTGGCGCGCAGCAGGGTCAGCTTGTGCTGGATCAGCGGGTGATCGAGCACCTCGATATTATCGGTCATTCCTCAAGCCCCCGTCCCTTGGCCAGGCGGAGTTCATCCTCGCCCGGCACCTCCGTGGTGAAGTAGCCCGCCGCTTTCTTGGCGTCCATCTCGACGCTGGCATCGGCCGGGATCAGTTCATCGGGGATCGGCACGCGCTCGACCACCTCGATGCCGCTATCGACGATCGGGGCGTATTTCATGTTGCTCATGCTCACCAGCCGGTCGATCCGGGTGATGCCGAGCCAGTGCAGCACGTCGGGCATCAGCTCCTGGAAGCGCATGTCGGTGACGCCGGCCACGCATTCGGTGCGGGTGAAGTAGTTCTCCGCGGTGTCGCCGCCCTCCTGGCGCTTGCGGGCGTTGTAGACGAGGAATTTGGTGACCTCGCCGAGCGCCCTGCCCTCCTTGCGGTTGTAGACGATGACGCCGACGCCGCCCTGCTGCGCGGTCTCGATGCAGACCTCGATGCCATGGGCGAGGTAGGGCCGGCAGGTGCAGATGTCGGAGCCGAAGACGTCCGAGCCG
>CAIYPH010000320.1 GCA_903928045.1 uncultured Rhodospirillales bacterium | reverse complement strand
GTACAGGATCGCGAGGGCATCCGCCTCGTTGTCGTCGCCCGGCTGGTGCCCCTTGGCCCTCATGGCGGCGATCACGGCGTCCTTGCCGGCGTTGCCCTTGCCGGTGGCAAACCGCTTGATGGTGCCGACCGGCACACCCTCGTAGGGCAGTTCCCGTTCCTCGCACCTCGCGGTGAGATGGGCGAGGAAGCCGCCGTAGATGTGGGCCGCGTCTGTGCCGGCATGGGCACGGACTTCCTCGAAGACGACGCGGTCGATGCCACGGGCGAGGCGCGAGACCTCCGTCAGCCAGGCACGGAAGCGGAGATAGCGCATGCCGCCGCCCTCGAAGCGGCTGGGGCGGAACGTCATGGTGCCGGAGGTGATCGTTCCGTCGCGACCGCGCAGGGCCCAGCCGGTCGTGGAGCCGAGATCGAGGGCGAGGATGACGGGCAGTGCGATCAATACGGGTGCCGATTTGATCGGCGCGACGGGTGCACTTGCGCAGGGCGCGAGCGCGTTCAGAGTCGTGGAAGCCATGATGGTCTCCTGAGAGGGGGAGCTTCGTGGTCAGGGCGACGTCGGCATGGTTCTTGGCGGAGCTTGCCGGCGTTGCCCGCCTGGTGTTGGGCGGGTTCAAACTCATGGTGGCCCGGTGGCGGGCGGGGTGGCGCTCACGGTGCGTCACCCTCGACCATTGGATCGCCGTGGAGCACCTCGGTGAGCGGGTCCGACGTGGCCCAGTCCAGCGCGAAGCCAGCGTCACGCGGCGACACTGCGGTAACGGTCGCGCCGGGGAAGGCGCGTTTCACATCGCTGATCTGCTCGAACATCGCCACGCAGCGGGCCAGTTCTTCGACCGTCCACACCGTGCGGGCGCGGTCGTCGGCCGTCCGCGCGACCGCAAGTGCATCCTCGCTGGTGCGGGCAATGACCAGCACCCTGCCGTCCTCGGTGCGACCTTCCCACACCGACGGCGCCAGGTGCGTATGGCCGGCGTCAGCAGCCTCGGCTTCCAGCGCCTGCCAGGCGCGGATCATCATGGCGCTGGTCTTCACCGTCGCCGCGACATCGCGATCGTGGCTGTAGGCGGTGGTCCACATGTCGTGCGCGGTGCGGAACCGAACCAGTGTCGCCGGGCTGACCAGCCGCACCAGCCGGCCGACGCCCCAGCGCCGTTCGGCACCGCGGGCTGCCTCGTCGACGGACAGCACGGACGCCGTGATCAGGTCCTGGTCAGCCACGGCTTGCCGGTTGTCGGTGAAGCCGACGACGCGTCGTGCCGTTGGAGTCGATTTCATCATTTCCATTCCTTTCGGTGGGGGGTGACGCTCCCCCCGGAGGAGGCGTGTCCCACCAGGGCACTGCCCCCCGTAGGGGGGGGACACGGGGACACGGCAGTTTTGCTGGTGTCCCGCTCTGAAACGATCGGGACACGCGGGACACGGAGCGGATTTGGCAGTTTTCTCGCATGTCCCGGTGTCCCGGAGGGGTATCCGGGACACGCGGGACACGGCGATTCCAGGTATGCCCCGGGACACGGTGGGACGCGCCTGGGACACGCTCGGGACACGGGGACATCCGCCTCAGATAGCAGCACAGACCACCTCCACTGGACTGTTGGCGGCCAGGCCAGTGCGGGTGCGCCAGAGCCGAACGGGACGGTCACAGAGGACTATGTCGACCCCGCCTGGAGCGAGCGGGATGGCGGTATTGAGCCTCTCATAGGTCCGCCCACGGGATGTCCCGAGCGCACTCACCAAGCGCGCCAGGATCATCCGACCGCCAGGCTGAACGATGCCTGCAACCTCGATAAGCAGGGGTTCGGTGGTCTCATTTGGCATGGCCGGGGCAACGAATGGCTCGGCCGGCGGCTCGGGCTCTCTTTGGGCGACAAGCACCAGAGAGCATTCGACGACGAGCGCGTGCGAGAGGTCGACCTTCTCGACCTGCAGGGCCATCGGCTCGGCCTCCTCGTCGTCCTTCTGCTTCTCAACCGCAACGGTGAGACGGTCGTCGTCCCGCGTGACGCGCACCATGGTGTCGACCGCCCCGAGCAGGGCAGACGAGCCGCGCGCACCGCGATCGGGGTCCTTGCCGCTGTGGTGCACGCCATGGACGTGGCAGGTGACGGCAGCCTTGATGTGCTCGACGGCGGCGACCAGGCGGCCCATGTCCTGGGCGCTGTTCTCGTCGGCGCCGGGGATGGCACGGGCGACGGTGTCGATGACCACCAGCGCGATTTGCGTGCCCTCCGCCTCGGCTGCGGCGACGGCGGTTCGGACCAGCTTGGCGAGTTGCTCGGGGTCGGTGAGGTTGACGCTGGCGGGCAGCAGGCGGAACGGCAGGTCCACGCCCTCCATGCCGTGGTGGCGCAGCCATGCGCGGATACGGCGCCCCATGCCGCGGACGCCTTCGCCGGCGACGTAGAGCACGCCGCCCTGTTTGACCGCGTGCCCGAGCCACGGCGTGCCGCTGGCGATGTGCAGCGACCAGGCGATGAGCAGGAAGGACTTCAGGCTGGCGGGTGGTCCGTAGGTGATGCCGAAGCCGTCGGCGGTAAGGATGTCTTTGATCAGCCACTCGACCGGCGGCAGGTTCGACAGCGCCGCGATGTCGAGCGTGGGGAAGATGTCGGCGGGTGCCGGGTGACCGAGCGTCCAGGTCTCGGCTTGCTGGCCGGGTGCCAGGTTCGTCGCGCTGCCGGCCGCCGGCGATGCCGTCTGCGCCGCAGGAGGCATGTTGGTCACGACGCCCGCCTCGACGCGCCGGAGCGTGTAGCGGATCTTCGCCATCACCTCGTCGGCGCCGCGGCCGGGGCGGCTGAGATCGACCTTGCGGCTATATTGCGGCCAGACCTCGGCGAACAATTCCTCGGCTGTTGGCGCCCGCTGCAGGCGGCTACGCATGGCGCTCAGCACGGCGAGAATGGTGTCGCGCATGTAGGTCTCGCGCCCGTCCGCCACGACGTCCTGGGGCAGCCCTAGCGGCCCTGGCGCGAGGGTGTGGACGACCGCAGTCGGGTGGCCGGCATTGGCCGCGGCGCCGGAGCAGACGAGGTCCAGCACCCAGCTCGGTGCTGCTGCGACCGTGATGTCCTCGGGATGCGCATCGGCGTCCCATTCGTAGCGGCGGCCGAGTCGGTGCATGGAGGGATGGGCGACAATGAAGCCGCCGTCGCCGCGGATATCGAGGCCGGGCAGCACGTTCTTGCGCGTGGGAATGTGGCTGCCTGGGTGCTGGAAGATGACGTGGATGCCGCCACCGGGCGTCAGCGCGTTCGGCGTGGTTGGCAGCGTCCCGTGCTGGCGCTCCAGCTTGTTGAACAGCTCCTGTCCGGCCTCGCCATCGAAGTCGAGCACGAACATGCCGCTGACCGCGCCGGTGATGACGCCGATGCCGTAGCCGCCGACGGCGAACCAGTCGTGCAGTTGCGCCGCGGTGGTGCGTTCGCGCTGGAACCGCGTCCAGGCCACCGCCGGCAGTTTCTCAGCCGGGCGCACCGGCACGACCGACCAGCCAAGGCCGGCATAGAACGTCGCCCATTCCAGCGTCGTCGTCGGTGTCGAGGTGGAAGGTTCTGTCACGAGGCTCACGGGTGCTCGGAGTTCGGGGGGACTTGAGATGCGGTGGCTCCGCCCCTCGCTGGTGCGGCTGCGAGGGGCGGGGGTCAGACCGCGATCAGAACGGCATATCGTCGTCGACCAAGGCCGGCTCGCGCCGAGCAGGAGCCGGGGCCGTTTGCGGCGCTGCCTGCGGCTGCTGGCGCGGCGGGGGCGGCACGGGCACGCTGGCGCGGGGCGGAACCGACGGAGCCGAGGTGAGCGAGCGTCCCGGCACTGCCACCATTCGCTCACCGAGTTGCTTCGGCCGATCGACCCAGGCGACGATCTCGAACACCGGCATGTAGTTCGTGCTCTGCCCGCTCTTGATCGCCTGGGTGTTGGTCATCTTGACCACCGGGATCTTGCCTTGTGCGGCCTCGGACGCAGCTTCGAACCGCGTGTGCAGGTCGTTCATGCCGCCGATCAGGGAGGCACTGTTGCCGCCGAACTCGCGGATACCGCCGATCCCCTGCCCACCGACCTTGATCCGGAACGCCGGCTTGAACTGCAGCGCCTTGTTCTGCTCGTCGAAGCCGGGCGACGCCGGCCGCACCGGCTGCGGTTCGCCGTAGTAGGCCAGCGCCCAGAGCGGCGCCCCACCGGCAGCAAAATACGCCCAGCCCACCTCGAGCGATCCGAAATCCACGCAGAACGCCGGCTGCGTCATGGTGATGTCGGCCTGCTCGGTGATCCAGGAACCGTCCGCCGCCTGGGAGCGATCGACGGTGAACAACCGCCCGGCGCGGGCATCAAACTTGAGGATCGGCAGCCGGTCACCGGTGCCGGCGGAAGTGGGTGCGGTCATGAAAGCCATTGTTCTGTCCTTTACGTTTACGATGCCGACACTCGGAGCGGTCGGGCTGTGCTCACACGCCGTAGATCTCCCGCCGATGGGCGGCGGCGATGGGGTTGGCGTAGAAGTAGTGGTCGGTGTCCGGCACCAGCAGCGAGGCCAGCGCACGCGGATCGGGGCTGATCGCCAGAAAGCGGTCCATCCGTTGGGCGATCTGCACCGCCTCGGCGACGGGCTGCGCCGGGTTGGTCAGTTCGTAGACCGCGATCCGCTTCGGCGAGCAGTAAGCGACACGTGCCTGGTTGTTGGTGCCGTGCACGTAGATGCCGACCTGCCGCGCATGGGACGTGGTGATCTCGCTCGGCACCCGGAAGGTGGTTTTGATGTCGAGGGTCAGGCCGTGCTCGGGCCAATGCAGATCGATGAAGCCGATCACCGGCACCGGGACGCCTTCGATGTGGCGGTCGATCCGCACCTGCGTCTGCGGGATGCCGTATTGCCGCAGTTCCGGGATCGCCGTGGTGACGATGCCGGGGATGCCGTCGCGCTCCTTGGTGAGGTTGGGATCAGCAGAGAGCGGCGTGAGCCGGTCGTACTCCACGAGTGCGTGGGTGATGCAGTCAGAGATCGCCGCCGCGGGATCGAGCAATCCCATGACGATGCCGGCCTCGCTGGCGGTGCCACGGTGGGCGGCGCATCCGACCGGAGCGCGACGATTGAGCAGGCGCTCCATCACCCACGCGGCCGGCTGCGCCACGTAGGCGTTGAGGCTGGACGGTGAGAGATGCGCGATGCCGTGCAGCACGAGACCGCCGGATGGCATGGAGCAATCCGCGGAAAGCGCTGCCTGTTGCAGCGCGGCGAGCGCGCTCATGCTGCCAATCCCAAGCGATCTGCATCAGCTGCCGCGAAGGGCTTCTGATGACCCGCCGTGGCGGTGTGCACCAACGAGGCGATCGCATTACGTGGCCGCGGCCGGACCACGGCGATGTATTCGCAGCACATCTCGCCAACCCGCCGCTGCAGCAGATGAACCAAGCCCGCCTCGGCGAGCCGGAGTGCACGATTGGCAACCGCGCCCAGTTCCTGCCGCCGCCGCTCCGGCAACACCTTCGCCGTCAGGGTGCGGTCGAAGGCGAGATGGCCGATATGATAGACGATCTCCGTGCCCGGCTTGGCGTCGGTGACCAGGTCGCAGAAGGTGATTTCGTCAGGGAAGGCGGACGTCGCCGGGACGAACGGCAGAAGGGTGGCGTCAGGGGGCTGCATGGGGTGCCTCATCTGGTTTGGGGATTGCGGTCTGCTGGTTACTTACCGGCCGACCCTCGGATTTTTCGCGGGAGGGGGGGCCAGGCCAGCGGCGCGCAGCCACATCCGCAGATCGGCCACCTGGCGGTAGAAAGCGCACAAGGTCAGGTCACTCGCCCGCTGCGCATCGGCGAGCGAACCGTGCTCGGCGATGAGCGCGATGAGGCTGACGAACTGCGGCGGCAACACCGCGATGGCACCGCCGAGATCGAGGCGCAGGATGAGGTGCTGCGACAAATCGACCGGATCGGCGATGTCGGGCACCGGCTCGCCGACATGGCGAACCGCTGAACCGGACTGCCGGGCGCTGTCGTGATCCGCGATGGCGTGGCGCGCGAGCAACTTGACGTAGGTCGACCATGCGCCGCGCTCGGCGGCGTATCCGCCGGCGCGCCTCACCAGTGCGAGCAGGATGTCCTGGCGCAGGTCCTCGCGGTCGACCTGCGACATCCCACGGTCTCGCCCGGCGCGCTGGGCGAGATGCTCCGCCGTCACGATGGCGATGCGTATACGATGATCATCCCATTGGAATGCCGAATTTTCCGTTTGCCCGGGGTGGTCTGTCCTGTGTCGTGTCATCGGCCTGTTCCGTGTTCTGGAAGAGCCAAGCGAGCACGGCCGGCACGTCAGGGTGGAGGAACAATGGTGCACGATGGTGATCGGCAGCGCTGTGCCGGGCCAATCACCAACGCAAATTCAATATGTTATCCTACCACAACTCCTGGATTGCGCGGATTTCGCAACGGACATCGAATTGCGCACCCCCTCACGCAAATTAGGCTAGACATCGCAGGAGTAAGGAACATAGAGTGAACTACCGTTCACGAAGTGCACAACACCATAGGAGGAACATCCGCATGTTCATCAAGCTCGGCTATCCCCACGATCCGGCGACCGGCGCCCCGAAAGGGCTCTCGCTGAGCTCCGTCCGTGCCGTTGCCGCCCAGATGCGGGCCCAACTCCCGACCGGGGCCGATCGGCCCGCCCTCGACGCCGCTACCATCGCTGGCGCCGTCCAGCATATCGAGGTCAACGGTCGCGCGGTGTCCGTTGTCTGGAACCTGGCGCAGGACCTGCGTGATGACCTCGGGCATCCCGTGCTCGGTGTCTGTCACATGGAGCCCGACACGCCGGGCGTGGCCTATGTGCTGATCAACCACCGCATGACCGCCGACCGGCCGGACCTGGCCGCCAGCACCGCGGCGCACGAACTCGGCCATGTGATCTTCGACGTGCCGGCCATGGTGGGGCGGCCCGAGCGCCGCTATCGCACCGTCGTTACCGGGCCGGGCATGCTCGACAGCGCGACCCGGGCGGCAGAGCGGCGGGCCAACGAGTTCATGGGGGCGCTGCTGGTGCCGCCGATGCGCGTCCACACGCAGTTGCTGACCCATGCCCGCAGCGAGGGATTGCGGCTCACCCGCGCCCCGAACCTTGGACGTCCCGGCAGCCCGGTGGTTGCCCGAGGCAACCCGCCCGAGGCGGTGGCCGGGGTGATTGCCGCCCTGGCCGGAGACTTCGGTGTGTCGGAGCGCTTTATCACCGTGCGACTGGATCAATACGGGCTGATTGGAGGAGTGCAGTCATGAGCTTCGGCAGCGTGATCAGGGCCCGGCGCCTGGAGTTGGGCATCGGTCTGAACGAGATCTGCGAGCGGATGGAGATCTCGCCAGCCTATTGGTCCCGCATCGAGCGGGACTTCGAGAAGCCGCCGAGCGATCCGGTGATCGAGAAGGCCGCCGCCATCCTCGGCCTGACCATTGATGAGATTTTCGTCGAGGCCAACCGGCTGCCACCCGACATGAAGCGCGACATACCTCGGGTCGTGATCGCCTATCGCCGCATGCGCAACAACGGATTTCGTTAGAGGAGATGATTACGCCATGAGCAATCCAAGGAAACCTTTCTATCGGCTCGAAGAAATCTGCGCCCGCTGGCAGATGTCGGAATGGGACATCGCCTCCTATGTGTTGGCGGAGGAACTGGTGATCTCGGCGGTGGTCACCGGGCTGCAGCTGGATCACGGAACGCTGCGAGATGACGCCCCAGGTGACGTGGTGCGGTTGCCGGCCGGTTCCCGCCGCCACACGGGGCCGATCGAATTGACGCCATCGGATGGCTGGCACGTCATCCAGGATGGCGAACGCTGTGTGAACCAGTTCCGAGCCGCGCCGAATTGCTACTGCGAACTCTCGCGCAAGGCCGACGGCGACGTCGGGTTGGTGGTTCGCCGGGCGGCGCTGGTGTTCGGCCACGCCGAGATCGAGCGCTTCGAAGCGGCAAATGGGCTGAATCCGGCGGTGGTTCCGCCGGTCATAGTGACGTCCATTCGCCGCGGACCGCCGCCGCAGTTCGATTGGGACCGCTTCTGGGTCGAGGTGTGCCACTTGCTTTACGTTGATGGCGTGCCGAAGACCCAGGGCGAGCTGATCCGGCGGATGGACCGGTGGTTTTCTGAGCACGCCGAGAAGCCGCCGGCCACCAGCACCGTGAAGAAAAAGCTGATCCCGCTCTGGCGCCTCATCAATCCCGAGGCTCTGGCCAGTGCACCCTGACCATCTGGTCACCAGCGCAACATCGCGACCGACGTCACTTTATGGAGTTCCACCATGGCCATCGCCGAACGCATCATCTTCCAGCCCTACACCCAGGGAAAGCGCGGCGGGCTGAAGCCCGGCCCCGCGATCGCCTGCCGCAACCCCGAGGAGGCGCAGCGTCGCGCCGAGAAGGCGATGACCAGCGGTATGATCGTCGGCGGCCATATCGTCCGGATCATGGCCGACGAGGATGTCGGCGACTACGGGGAGCCGGAATACCTCAATGTCTACGGCAAGGTTCCCGAGATGGCGTGACGCCGCGGTGGACCTCTTGCGAAAAGCGAGCGGGTGGACCGGTAGATAACGGGCAGGAAAATTAGCGATGGATCGTCATGCCCCTGCCGCAGCCCACCAATCCCCACCTCCCGCCCCACCTCGTCGAAGTCTGCGACATCCTCGCCCGCGGCCTGCTGCGGCTGCGGAGCCGCACCGGCGAGAATTCCGCCGACCCACCTGCTGACCGGGGAGAGCGGTTGCTACACTTCACCGCCGACCAGCGCCGTCATGCGAATCCCACCAAACGGAGAGACGCATGACCCGCCCTCGCAAGCCCAAGCCGGGCACGACGCCCACCTTCACCGCGCCGGCCATCCCGAAAGCCGACGTCCTCGGTCGCCTCGACGCCCTTAAGGCGGCCGACATCGCGGCGCTGAAGGCGCAGTGGCGCACGCTGTTCGGCACCGAGCCGCCGCCCTACAATCGCCGCTTCCTGGAGAGCCGGCTCTCCTACCGGGTCCAGGAACTGGCCTATGGCGGCTTGAAGCCCGAGACGCTGGCCCGCCTCGAAGCGTTGGGCGAGCAATTCGACGGCGGCAATATCACCGTCCGCCGCATGCGCGGCGATGACAGGCCGATCGCCGGCACGCAGCTGATCCGGGAATACCAGGGCGTCGAGCACCTCGTCACCGTGACCCGCGACGGCTACGATTACCAGGGGCGCCCATACAAATCTCTGTCCGCCATTGCCCGCGGCATCACCGGCACCCGCTGGAATGGGCGCGTCTTCTTCGGCCTGCGCCCGAGCCGAGGTGCCGCATGAAGAAGGACACGAAGGGCACCGGCATCATGCCGGTCACGGTGCGGAAACTTCGCTGCGCGGTCTACACCCGGAAGTCGAGCGAGGAGGGGCTCGAGATGGAGTTCAACTCGCTCGACGCCCAGCGCGAGTCTTGCGAGGCCTACATCACCAGCCAGCGCGCCGAGGGCTGGGTGCTGGTCCGAGATCGCTACGACGACGGCGGCGTGTCCGGCGGCACGTTGGAACGGCCCGCGCTGAAACGTCTGATCGCCGACATCAAGGACGGGCTAATCGATGTTGTGGTCGTCTATAAGATCGACAGGCTCAGCCGCGCATTGATGGACTTCTCGAAGCTGGTGGACGTATTCGACGCCAACCAGGTGACGTTTGTTTCGGTCACCCAGTCGTTCAACACGACCACGTCGATGGGGCGGTTGACGCTCAACATACTGTTATCATTTGCCCAATTTGAACGAGAGGTCATTGGCGAGCGCATTCGCGACAAATTTGCCGCCTCTCGCAAACGGGGCATGTGGATGGGAGGCTGCCCGCCGCTCGGCTACGACGTGCGGGACCGCAAGCTAGTGGTGAACGAAACTGAGGCGGCGCTGGTGCGGCGCATCTTTCAGGGGTTCGTGGAGTTGGAGTCGGGGATGAAACTCGCCCGGCAACTCCGCGCCGAGGGCGCCACCACGAAACGGGGGAAGCCGCTCAACAAGGTCGACATCTACCGCATCCTCAACAACCGTGTGTATCTCGGCGATGCCGTCCACAAGGGCACCGCCTATCCCGGCGAGCATGAAGCGATCCTCACTCAGGCCGCGTGGGATGCGGCGCACGCCATCTTGCAGGTCAACCCGCGGGTGCGGGTCAACCGGTCCCGGAACACCACCGACCCCCTGCTGCGCGGCCTGATCTTCGACAGCGACGGGCGCGCCATGTCGCCGAGCCACAGCCGCGGGCGGCGGGGACAGATATACCGCTACTACATCAGCCAGACGGTCCTGAAGGGCGGCGGGACGGAGCGACCGGCGATCGCTCGGCTGCCCGCCGGCGACATCGAGGCCGCGGTCGTAGCGGAGGTGCGCGCCCTGTTGCGCCAGCCCGAAGTCGTCGTCGGCACCTGGCGGGCGGCGTGGGGGTCGGCGTCCGACGTCACCGAGCACGAGGTGCTGCGGGCCTTGGAGCGGATCGAGCCGTTGTGGGACGAGTTGTTCTATGCCGAACAGGCGCGGATCGTCCGGCTGCTGGTGGACCGCGTTGACGTGCGGGCCGACGGCGCCGCGGTTCGGCTGCGGCTCGACGGGCTCGGCAGTCTGGTCCGCGACCTCGAGGCACGAAACGCCGGCGTCGAGAGAGCCGCGGCATGAGCGGCGACAGTCACACCCTGACAGTGGTCATCCCGCTGGCCGTGAAGTCGCGCGGCGGGCGCAAGGCGATCATCACGCCCGGCGTGCTGGAGGTGGAGTCGCGGCACGACATTACCCTGATCAAGGCGGTGGCGCGGGCGTTCCGCTGGCTGCGGATGCTGGAGACCGGGCGGTTCGCCACGATCACCGAGTTGGCCGCGGCGGAGAAGATCAACGCCTCCTACGTCTCGCGCATCCTGCGGCTGGCCCTGCTGGCGCCGGAGGTGGTGAAGGCGATCCTGGATGGGCGGCAGCCGGAGGGGATGACGCTGCCGGGGCTAATGGAACCGTTTCCGGTGGAGTGGATCGCACAAGCCGCTATACTCGCGGGCAAAGTGGCTAGCGCGGCGTCCCAGGGCGTCTTTGGACACCAACCATGCCGAGGCACCTGATATAAGCACCTTTCGGGAATCAACGGATGGCAATATTCATGCGACGAATCGCACGCCGCTCAGTGTTGCGGGCGAATCATATTTTGCGATCATCTACCAATGAACGTTGATGCTGTTCGGAGCAACCTTACCGCTGCTTCGCTTTGGGCCAAATTGGAGCGCGATCTCGGTCAACAGATCACTGGTTGGCATAGCCTGGTCGACCATTCCGCCGATGTCGCCGCTGTTGTCGGGGCACTGCTTGCGCAGCCTACTATCAATAAGCGCCTGGCCGCGGCCGCCGATCGCACTAAATTAGATCCCGTAACATGCACCCGGTTGGAGGCACTTTCGTTCCTCCATGACATAGGCAAAGCCAATCGGGGCTTTCGTCGGCGGATCGATCCGAAGGCCTCCATCGTCGGGCATATCGATCAACTCGCCTGGGTGTTCAACGATCCATTGAGCGAACGCCTGTGTGCGGTGCTCGGCATCGAACGAATGGACGGTTGGTTCGCATCGGAAGATGCGCAAGAAATCTGGGACACCGTTTTCGCCCACCACGGTCGCCCTTGGTCGAAGGATCCAGCCAACGCCGTCCTCTATTGGAGCCCTGATGCGACAGGCAGCGATCCGATCGCCGAGTTGGCGCCGATGCGCGAAGCGCTCGATCGCTGGTTCGCGCCCGCTTTCGCGCCTGGCCCGCCACTGCCGGAGTCGCCGGCGTTCCACCACGCTTTCGCCGGGCTGCTGATGCTGGCTGACTGGCTGGGGTCCGACACCGGGTTTTTTCCGTTCGCGCACGGCCAGGCCGTCGATCGCATGGCACACGCACAACCAGCCGCCGACCGGGCCCTTCGCCAGGTGGGGCTAGCGGTGGAGGAGCGGCGCAAGGCGGTCCGACGGCGGCGCTTGAGCTTCGCCGCCGCCTTCGGTGGCGTGTCTCCCCGGCCGATCCAGCGCGACGCTATCCTGCCCACCGCGCACTGCGTCGTGCTGGAGGCCGAGACTGGGTCCGGCAAGACTGAGGCGGCGCTGTGGCGCTTCCGGCATTTGTTTGCCGCCGGCGCCGTCGACGGGCTGTATTTCGCCCTGCCGACGCGCGCCGCCGCCACCCAGATGTTTGCGCGCCTCAAGAGGTTCCGCGATGCCATGTTCGCGCCCGATGACAGCCCCGCGGTAGTTCTGGCGGTCCCGGGCCAGGTCGGCGCCGACGACGCCAAGGGATACATGCTACCCGGCTTCGCCTTCGAGTGGAGCGACCGGGCGGACGAGGCGGCGCGGCGCGCCCGCTGGGCCGCCGAACACCCGAAGCGCTTTCTGGCGGCGCAACTGGCGGTCGGTACGGTGGATCAGGCCTTGCTGGGCGCCATCTCCACCCGACATGCGCATCTCCGTGGCACCGCGCTATTGCGGCATCTGCTGGTGGTGGACGAAGTGCATGCCTCCGACCGTTACATGGAGACGCTGCTGAGCAACCTGCTGCGCGGCCATCTGCAGGCCGGCGGTCATGCCCTTCTGTTGTCGGCGACACTAGGAGCTGGTATGCAGGCTCGCCTGCTCGGCACCCCTTGCCCGTCATTGGCCGCCGCCGAAGCGGTGCCGTATCCAGCGCTGAGCTGGGCGGAGGCCGATCGCATCCACGTTCGACAAGTGGCGCCCACCGGAACGACCAAGACTGTTCGTATCGAAGCTGTGTCGGTGATCGGCAATGCCGAGGCGGTCGGTGCCGCGGCATTGGCCGCGGCCGAGCGTGGGGCGAAGGTTTTGGTGATCCGCAACACTGTGCGCGACGCCATCGCGACCGCCCAGGCGCTGGAAGCGCTGGCCGGAACAGCGCATCCGGCGTTGTTCCGGGTAGCAGGGGTGCCCACACTGCATCATGGGCGCTTCGCCCCGTCCGATCGCCGCTTGCTGGATGCGGCGGTGGAAGCCAATTTCGGCAAGACCAGCATCTCGACGGCGCGGGTTGTGATCGGCACGCAAACGCTGGAAGTCTCACTGGACCTCGATGCCGATTTCCTGATCACCGATCTTTGCCCGGTGGACGTGCTGTTGCAGCGCATCGGCCGGCTTCATCGCCACGGTGGTCGCGCCCGGCCCGAGGGATTCGCTGATCCACGAGTACTGCTGCTGACGCCGGCGGATCGCGACCTGCTGCCGCTGTTGCGCGGCGGGCGCGGACGGCACGGCCTTGGTCGGGTCTACGAGGATGCGAGAATCATCGAGGCAACGTGGCGGCTCATCGAGAATGAGCCGATATGGCACATTCCACAGATGAACCGGCATCTGGTCGAGCAGGCGACGCATCCGGAACGGCTGGCGGTGATCGAGGAAGAGCTGCGAGCACGGGACGCTGCCTGGGCCGCGGTTCTGGACTTGACCTACAGCACAGGATTGGCGGCGAGGCGGCAGGCGGACTTGGCGCTGCTTGACCGCAGTTCGCGGTTCACCAGCTTCGCCCTCGATCCAAGCGATCACTTCGCCACGCGGCTGGGCGCACACGATTTTCTGGTAGCCCTGCCGACCTCGGTTCCCGGGCCATTCGAAGCCATGCTGACGGCAATGAAGGTCCCTCATTTTCTCGCCTCGGATGCGCCGGTGGACGCGGCGATGGAGATCCTGGGCCATGGCGCGGACGGGCTGTTGTTCCGACTGGGTGCCGCAGTACTTCAGTATGATCGGTTCGGGCTGCAACGTATCGCGGGCTGAGGCGGTTGCACGGCGTTGACTATCGTAAGCTACCGGGTATGGTTCCTATACACGCTCCGGAATATTTCGCATGAACACGCTCCTCGTGCCACTAATCCGCGTTGCTACCGCCGATGGAGCGCAAGCAGCCGCCACTTTGCCGGGTGTTCTGGCCTTGCTAATGCGCGATGGCGCCGCCGCGTTTCCCGCCCTGCGTGCGCACCAGCGCCACGCTTGGCATTCCTTCCTCGTACTGCTGGCCGCCAATGCCCTGCATCGCGCCGGTCGCCCTGAACCGCCGGATAGCGAAGCGGAATGGTGCGCCCTGTTGCGCGGGCTGACACCCGATTATACCGATGATACGCCGTGGTGCCTGGTAGCGCCGCCCGAGCAACCGGCGTTGTTGCAGCCGGCCGTCCCGTCCGGCGTGCTGACCGAACTGACGAAAGTCTTCGCCACGCCGGATGCGTTGGACATGCTGGTCACCGCCAAGAACCACGACCTGAAACAGGCGGTGATGGCGTCGGCCCAGCCGGATGACTGGCTGTTCGCCCTGCTGACCCTGCAGACCATGGAAGGCTTCCTCGGGGCCGGCAATTACGGCATCAGCCGAATGAATGGTGGCTTCGCCAATCGAGCGGCACTCGGCATCGCGCCGCCGGGCGGCCTGGGCGCGCATGTCCGGCGCGATGTGCTGCGGTTGCTGGCGTTGCGGGGTACGCTGCCCGGCACTTCGGGATACGCGGCCGAAGGCGGGCTTGCACTTGTGTGGCTGGCGCCGTGGGACGGCACCACGTCGCTGCGCCAGGATGCCTTGGACGAATGGTACATCGAAACCTGCCGGCGGGTCCGCCTGAGTCAGGACCACGGCGTGCTCGCCGCACGCGCTGGGGGGTCGAAGACGCCGCGCATTCTGCCGGTCGAGGGCGGCATCACCGGCGATCCGTGGTCGCCTATCGTGATCGAGAAGGGCGGTGCCGCCAAGTCGCTGACCGTCGATTCGCGGGGTTTCGGCTACCGCCGCATAGTCGAGTTCATGTTCTCCGACGCCGGGGTACGACCGGCGGCTTTGCAGATCGAGGCCACGACGGACGCGCCACAAGGTTTGCAACTGGTGGCCCGCGCCCTGGTGCGCGGCCAGGGCAAGACCGAGGGCTACCACGAGCGCCGGGTGCCGCTGTCCCGACGCGGGTCTAGGCGCGGCCCGGGCCAGGGCGCGTTCACCGATCTGCGCGCCGCCGCCGCCCGCGATCGGGTGCGCCTGGCCGGCGAGATGCAGGACCGGGTGCTGAAACCCGCCCTGCTGGCGCTGTTCCAGAACGGCCCGGACAAGATCGATTTCCGCGACAAGGATTCGAGCCGCAAGGCCGAACGATTCCTGCACCAGTTCGACACACTGGTCGACCTGACCTTCTTCGATGATCTGTGCATGGAGATCGACGAGGACGCGCCGGAGGCCCGGCACCGGGCGCGCGCCGATTGGGTGGTGCGTTTGCGCGACCATGCCCGGGCCGTGCTGCGCGGCGCCGAGACCGCGGCGGCGCGCAGTTCCCGCCGCAAACACCGCGCCACTGTCCGTGCAACGGACCGGCTATCGGCCGGGGCACGGTTCAGCCAGCTGCTCAAACCCTATCTGGAACAGGGCGCACCGCATGACGCAGAATGACGCAGCGCCGACCCAGCGAGACATGATCGGGTCCATCGTCGGGCGAGTCTGCCACGAGTCCTTCGGCACCGGCCCGCTGGCCGAATTGCGCCGCCTGGACCCGCGACAGGCCACGCCGGGCCAACCCGCGCTGCACCGGCTGCTCGCCCGCTACGTCGCCGACGAGCGATTGCTCGGCGATGGCACGCAACGCTGGACGCTGCTGATCCATCTGCTGGCCCTGGCCGCCCCGAACGGGTTGCGCGGCGGCGTGCCGCTGGGCCGTGCGCTGTTCGCCGTCGGCTACAACGAGGGCCGGCTGACCCGCCTGCTGGAAGCGCCGGCTTCGGATTTCCCCGTGTTGCTGCCGCGCATGCTGCGCTTCCTGGTGGCCAAGCGCAGCGCCGTCGATGCGCATGAGTTGGCCAACCTCGTGCTGTGGGGTGGTGACGAAGCCGCTCGCCTGCGGATCGCCCGTGACTACTATCGCGCCGAGGCAGCGCTGCCACAGACCGCCTGAGTTCTCTGAACATCTCGAACGGGACCTTCATCGCCATGTCCACGCCGCGCTTCATCCAGATCCACACCCTGGCCTCATACCCGGCCGTGCTGCTCAACCGCGACGATGCCGGGCTGGCCAAGCGCCTGCCCTATGGCGGAGCATCGCGCATCCGAATCTCGTCGCAATGCCTCAAGCGGCACTGGCGCACCGTCGAGGACGAATGGGCGCTGCGCGAGATCGGCGCGCCGATGGCGGTGCGCTCGCGCGAGGTGGTGGAGCGCGAGATCGTGCCGCGGCTCGGCGACGCCGCGCCGGAGGTGGTCGAGGCCGTGCGCATCGCCCT
The DNA here is from genome assembly GCA_903928045.1 of uncultured Rhodospirillales bacterium. The sequence goes on along the minus strand of CAIYPH010000320.1, from coordinate 3,540 downwards.
GGTCAAGAAGCTGTTCGGCGACAAGAATGTCGAGCTGAAAAGCCGCCAGGCGCTGCTGCTCGGCCAGCCGGAGATTGACTACCTGACAGGCTTGGCCCGTCATGCCGTCGCTGCGGGCGGCGTGAAGGAGGCCGAGGCGGCGATCGATGCAGCGATCGGCAAAGGGGACGGCAGGAAGAACCTCGCCGCCATGCGCGACGTCGCTGGCAACCTCGCCGCCGGGCTGGAATCGGCGATGTTCGGCCGCATGGTCACCTCCGACCCCGAGGCCAACACCGATGCCGCCATCCACGTGGCGCACGCCTTCACCGTGCATGCCGAGGAGAGCGAGAGCGACTATTTCACCGTGGTCGATGACCTGCGCCAAGCCGATCCGGGCGAGGCGGGCACCGCTGGTATCTTCGAGACCGAGCTGACCTCCGGCCTGTTCTATGGCTATGTCGTGGTCGATGTGTCAGCGCTGGTGTCCAATCTCGGCCGCGACCCGGCTCTGGCCGGGCGGGTGGTGGAGCATCTGCTGCACCTGATCGCCACCGTCTCGCCCGGCGCGAAGAAGGGTAGCACTGCGCCATACGCCTATGCCGAGCTGATGCTGGTCGAGACCGGGCGCGCCCAGCCGCGCTCATTGGCCGGGGCATTCCGCAACGCGGTTTCGCTCAAATCGCCCGACCTTCTGGGCGCGGCACTGGCGGCGCTGGACCACCAGTTGCGGGCGATGGACGCGGCCTATGGCATCCGCGAACAGCGCGCCGCGCTGTGCACTGCCGAAGTCGCCCTGCCCGGCGTGGCCGAAGGTAGCACGCTGGGCGACATCGCCGCCTGGGCCGCGGCCAGCATCAGCGCGCCGGCGGCCTGACATGGCCCTGCATCTACTTCTAGTGCTAGAGGCCCCGCTGCTGGCGTTCGGCGGCGAGGCGGTCGATGCGCGCGGCGTGATCGAGGATTTCCCCGGCGCCTCCATGCTCACCGGGCTGCTGGCCAACGCGCTGGGCTGGCGGCGCGGCGACCGCGATGCCCTAGCACGGTTGCAGGCCCGGCTGCACTACGCCGCGCGGATCGACCGCAATGGCACCAGGATGACCGACTTCCAGACCGCCCAACTGGGCCACAACGACCAGGGCTGGACGACGCGGGGTGCGCCTGAGGGACGTGCTGGTGGAGCTGCCACCTATAACGGCCCGCATCTTCGCTGGCGCGACTACGACGCCGACAAGCGGGTGGTGGTGGCCCTGCGGATGGAGCCGGCGGAGGAAACACCGACACTTGCCGATCTTGCCACTGCGCTGGACGAGCCGGCCCGCCCGTTGTTCCTCGGCCGCAAGTCGTGCCTGCCCAGCGGGCGCGTTGGCGCGGGGATTGTCGAGGCCGACGGCCTGCTGCCGGCCCTGGCGCATCTGCCGCAACCCGACAGCAAGGCGCGCGTGCTGCTGCCCGCCAACGAGCCCGCAGAGTCGGACGACCAGCTGCGCCCGTGGAGCGATCGGCGCGACGGGCATTCCGGGGTGCATGGCGGCACTCGCATGGTCCGCATCCGGGTGCTGCGGCCGTCGCCGGAATCCGCCGCGTGACCCTGTACATGCACCAGCTCACCCCGGATGTGCCGCGGTTGATCCGCTGGGCCGACCGGGAACGCCTGCTGGCGCGGCAGCGGGAAGACGATCTCGGCTATGCCCTGCACGCCGTGCTGCGTGCGACGTTCGATACGCTGGCACCCGCCCCGTTCGCCCTGGTTCACCAGGCACCGCGCCCGGCCCATCTCCTGGCCTATTCGCCCCATGACGCCGCCGCGCTGCACGACCAGGCGATGTCTTTCGCCGCGCCGGAGGTGGTCGCGATCCTCGCGCTGGACCGGATGGCAAGCAAACCGATGCCGGACCGCTTCGCCGTCGGCCGCCGTCTGGGCTTCACCCTGCGTGCCCGCCCCATCATCCGCACCGACCGCGACGGGAACCGCACCCGCAGCCGCGAGCGCGACGCATTCCTCGCCGCCATCGAGGGCACCGAGCCGGAGCGCGGCCCTAGCCGGGGCGAGGTGTATCAGCACTGGCTCTCCGCCCGCCTGCGCGCCGGGGGCTGCGAGCCAGAGCGGCTGGTGCTCGACCGCTTCCGCCTGGGCACCACCATGCGGCGCGACGGGGGGCGGGCCCTGCATGCGCTGGCGGGACCGGATGCGGATTTCACCGGCGTCCTGACTGTCACCGACCCCGACCGCTTCGCGACCCTGCTGGCCCGCGGCGTCGGCCGCCATGCCGCGTTCGGCTTCGGCATGCTGCTGTTGAAGCCAGCCTGATCGCATGCTTAAGGGGCGCCTGGGCCTGGAACACGCCCGCCTGCCGCATGCCGACCGGCATGGCTTGCTATATTTGGAGCGCGGCCAGTTGTCGGTGGAGGATGGCTGCCTGCGCTTCATCGCCGCCGGCAGCCCGCTGGTGAACGCTGGCGATTACCGCATTCCGCACCAGGCGGTGTCGCTGGTGCTGCTCGGCCCGGGCTCGACCGTCAGCCACGACGCGCTGCGGCTGCTGGCGCGGCATGGCACCGGGCTGTCGGCGGTGGGCGAGGATGGTGTGCGGCTATACACCGCCCAGCCGCTGATGCCCGACCACTCGGCGCTGGCGCGGGCACAGGTGCGCGCCTGGGCCGATGCCAAGGGCGCGCGCATGGCGGTGGCAAGGCGGATGTATGCTTGGCGCCTTGGCGAGGTACTGCCACATCGCGACATCGCCGTGCTGCGCGGCATCGAGGGGTCGCGGGTGAAGGAAATCTACCGCTTGACCGCCGAGCGCATCGGTATTCGCTGGAGCGGCCGGCGCTACGATCGCGCCGACCCGCTTGCGGCCGACCTGCCGAACCAGGCACTGAACCACGCCGCCAGCGCGGTAGAGGCCGCCGCCGCCATCGCAGTAGCGGCGACCGCGGCGATTCCGCAACTCGGCTTCATCCACGAGGATTCGGGCCAGAGCTTCATTCTCGATATCGCCGATCTGTTTCGCGATGAGCTGACGGTGCCGTGCGCCTTCAAGGCGGCCCTGGTGGCGCAGAAGCGTCCCGGCGACTCGATCGAGCAGCTGACCCGGCGCGGCGTCGCCGAGAGGCTGCGCCGCGACCAGGTGATCCCGGCGATGATAGACCGGATCAAGGCGCTGTTCGCAGAGGAGAGGACGGAATAGTGCCGATGACGGTGGTGGTCACCCGCGACGTGCCCGATCGTTATCGCGGCTTCCTGGCCTCGATCATGCCGGAAGTCGGGCCCGGCCTGTTCGTCGCACCTGAACTTTCCCGTGCTGTGCGGGAACGGGTATGGGCCGTGTTGTCGGGCTGGTGGGACGGAATGCCCGGCGGGTCGGTCACCATGGTATGGAAGGACGACTCCGCATCAGGCCGCCTGGGACTGCTGATACTGGGCCTCCCGCCACGGCAGCTGGTGGACCTGGACGGAGCTTTGTTGGTACGTCGCGGCTGATTTTGCCAAGTTCTTTGACAAGTGAATAGGAACAATGCTTTAGTGTGCAGAGGTTCCCCCGCCCACGCGGGGATGGC
>CAIYPH010000319.1 GCA_903928045.1 uncultured Rhodospirillales bacterium | reverse complement strand
TTGATCGGGTCGCCCGGCTCCTCGGAGGACACCAGATGGGTCATCACATAGCGTAGCGTGAAGCCAGCGAGCCGGTCCTGTGCGGCGGCAAGGTCTCGGGCATCGAGGCCGAGCCGGTTCATCCCGGTATCCACATGCAGGATCGCGTCGCCCCCGCCACTCTCCCGCCAGGCCGCGATGGCATCGAGCGTGCCGAGCACCGGGGTGATGGAGTGGGCGCGGTAAAGCCCCTCGCTGCCCGGCACCAGCCCATTCAGCACGGCCAGCATCGCGCCAGGCAGCAGATCGCGGATCGCCAGCGCCTCGCCGAAATGGGCGACGAAGAAATGCCGGCAGCCCGCCGCCAGCAGGGCAGGGGCCACGCGTGCGGCACCGAGCCCATAGGCATCCGCCTTCACCACCCCCGCCACCGGGCCAAGGGCATGGAGGGCCGACAACGCCCGCCAATTGGCGGCGATGGCACCGAGGTCGATCTCCAGGACCGCCGATTCAGTACCCGTCATCGGGGCTGTGATGCAGGTCGATATCGGCGTAGCGGGTGAATTCGCCCTCGAACATCAGATCGATCTTGCCGGTCGGGCCATGGCGCTGCTTCTCGATGATAAGTTCGGCGCGGTTATGCACCGCCTCCATGTCGCGCTGCCATTTCTCCAGCGCGCCGTTGAACTTCTCATCATTGTCGAAGGCGATCTGCTTGGGGATGCGTTGCTGCAGGTAATACTCGTCGCGATAGATGAACATCACCATGTCGGCGTCCTGCTCGATCGAGCCGGATTCGCGGAGATCCGCCAACTGCGGCCGCTTGTCCTCACGGCTTTCGACGGCGCGGGAGAGCTGGGAGAGCGCCATGACAGGCACTTCCAGCTCCTTGGCCAGCGCCTTCAGCCCCTGGGTGATCTGGCTGATTTCCTGCACCCGGTTCTCCTGCCGCGTCCCGGCGGAGGGGCGCATGAGCTGGAGGTAGTCCACCACGATGAACGCCAACCCCTTGGTGCGCTTCAACCGCCGGCAGCGGGTGCGCATCGCCGAGAGGGTAATCGCCGGGGTGTCGTCGATCAGCAGCGGCAGGCTGCCGATTTCGCGGCTGACCTGGATGAAGCGGTCGAAATCCTTCTGGCTGATTTCGCCGCGGCGGATCTTGTCGCCGGAAATGCGGGATTCCTCGGAGAGCAGACGGGTGGCGAGCTGCTCGGCGCTCATTTCCAGCGTGAAGATCGCCACCATCGCTTTCGGCAGCCCGTTCGGGTCGGTCTCGCGGGCTTCGGCGAGCAGCGCCTTGGCGGCACCATAGGCGATCTTGGTGGCGAGCGCCGTTTTGCCCATGCCGGGACGGCCGGCGAGGATCAGCAGATCCGAGGGATGCAGCCCGCCGGTCTTGCGGTCGAGATCGCGCAGCCCGGTGGTGAGGCCGGAGACGCCGCCCGGGCGGTGGAAGGCGAGTTCCGCGGTGTGGATCGCCTGGGTCAGCGCGTCCTTGAAGGTGGCGAAGCCGCGATCCACGCCGCCCTTGGCCGCGAGGTCGAACAGCGCCTGTTCGGCCGCCTCCACCTGCTTCTCGCCATCCAGCTCCGGCTCGGCACCGAACGCGTTGTTGACGACGACCTCTCCGATATCAATGAGTTGCCGGCGCATCCAGGCGTCATAGATCGCGCGGCCATATTCGCCGGCGTTGATGATGCCGACCATGGCGCCGAGCAGCTGCGCCAGATAGGTGGTGCCTCCCACCTCCTCCAGCACGCCGGAATGCTCGAACTCCGCCTTCAGCGTCACCGCATCGGCGAGTTGCCCCGCCTCCACCCGGCGGCGGATCGCGGCGAAGATCCGGCCATGGATGGAATCGGCGAAATGGTCGGGCAGCAGGAAGTCGCTGATCCGCTCATAGGCCTTGTTGTTGGCGAGCAAGGCGCCCAGCAGCGCCTGTTCCGCCTCCACGTTGGAGGGCGGCAGGCGCTGGGACATCCCCAGCAGCGAAGAGGGCGGGTCAATGGTATTCATGCCCGCCCATCATAGCTGATTGCGCCGGCCGGCGCAGCCTGTGGATAGAGTGGATTACGGGGGCGGTTACACCTTCCCCATCGGGCAGGCCGCCACATCCGGCGGCAGGAACGCCTTTTCCTGCGGGATGGTGGCGACCAGCTTGAACTGGTCCCACTCGCCCTTGGATTCCGCCTGCGTCTTGGTCTGCCACACCCGGGCGGCATGGATATGCTTGCCGTCGGCGCGCACATAGCCGGTGCCGAACAGCGGGTCCTCCACCGGGATCGCCTTCATCTGCGCCACCGCCGCCGCCCCGCTGGCCTTGGCCTTGTCGACGCCCATGGCCTTCACCGCCTTCAGGTAATGCCACACCGCCGAATAGCAGCCGGCGTGGAAGTAGTTCGGATAGGCCTTGTGGTAACGCGGTGCGAAACGGGCGGCGAAGGCGCGGGTGCCCTCGTTCATGTCCCAGTAGAACGGCATCGAGCCGATGATTCCGGCCGAGGAGGCCAGACCGACGGAGCGGCTGATATAATCCTGATACACCAGGGCGGCGATCTTCACGCCGGATTGCGGCAGGCCGAACTCGGTCGCCTGCTTGATGCAGTTGGCGGTGTCGTCACCGGCATTGGCGAGGCAGATCACCTTCGCCTTGCTCACCTGGGCCTGCAACAGGAACGCCGAGAAATCCGTGGTGCCGGGGAAGGGGTAGGCGACCATCCCCGCCACCTTGCCGCCCATCTGCTCCACGATGGTGGCGGTGTCCTTCACCATCACATGGCCCGAGATGTAGTCCGGCTTGATGAAGAACCAGCTGTCGAACCCCGCTTCCACCAGCCCGCGGGTGATGGCGTTCGAGTTGCTCCACAGATCATAGGTCCACTGGATCTGGTTGGGCGTGCAGAACTTGCCGGTGAGATCGGGGATGCCGGCGGAGGTGAACACGACGACCTTGTCCTTCTCCTTCGCTACCTGGCCCACCGCGATCGCCACCGCCGAATGCGGAATGTCGAAAATCGCGTCCACCCCGTCGAGATCGTACCAGCGCCGCGCGATGGTGGCGCCGACATCGGGCTTCAGCAGCATGTCGCCGCCCACCACCTCAACGGCGATCGACGGATTCTCCTTCATGAAATCCTCGGCCGCCATCTGCGCGCCCAGCAAATCGCCGGGGCCAGATGCCTCGGCATATTGTCCGGACATGTCGGACAGCACGCCAACCTTCACGAGATTGGCCGCCTGGGCGGTACGGATGGCAGGCGCGGCAAGGGCGGCGGCACCCGCAAGAAGGGTGCGGCGACGGATGGTCATGGATGTTTCCCCGGATTTATGGTGTTGCCACCGCGTTTGGCCGGGGAAACCTGCCATGTCAATCCTCAGCTTTTGACGATCTTGGGCGGCAAAGCGAGCGCGATCGACAGCT
>CAIYPH010000318.1 GCA_903928045.1 uncultured Rhodospirillales bacterium | reverse complement strand
GGTTGGCTGCCATGTGGATATCCTTTCTTATATGGTATGACGCGTTGATTCGCGCGCGGTGCTGGGTATCATTATGGGTGATCGGGCGGGCCGCCCTTGGAAGTTTGGTAAACTCATTGCGTGCTATCTATCATACATTGCGATTTGGTAGCCAGATATATTTCAGAAAACCAAAGCGGCTGCGATCAGAAAAATGTTGGTTATTGTGAAAAACTGAAAACCGCCTTAATAAATTATCGTTGATTAAACGGTATAACGATCGCTGAGGGCCGCGAAAATGGCCCGGATGCCGGTCGCTTCGCCACCTTCCGGGCGACCGGGGCGGTTGGCATCGTTCCAGGCGTAAATGTCGAGATGCAGCCAGGGCGTGCCGGGTGCCAGGAAACGGCGCATGAATAGCGCAGCAACAATTGCGCCGGCACCGGCTTTGCCGGAAACGTTGTTGAGGTCGGCGATCGGGCTATCGAGCCAGGAATCGTAGCCATCCCACAGGGGAAGCCGCCATAGCGGGTCGTGCCGGTCCGTGCCGCCGGCGAGTGCCGCGGCGGCCCAGGTGTCGTCAGTGGCGAACAGCACCGGCAGGTCGGGACCAACGGCGACGCGGGCGGCGCCGGTGAGGGTGGCGCAATCGATCAGCACGTCGGGGTGCTCATCGGAGGCCTCGGCCAGCAGGTCGCACAGCACCAGGCGGCCCTCGGCGTCGGTATTACCGATTTCAACGGTGAGACCGCGGCGGGAGCGGATGATGTCCAGCGGGCGCATGGCATGGCCGGAGACGCTGTTTTCGACGGCGCCGATGCGCACGGCGAGGCGAACGGGCAGGTCGGCGTCCATGATCATGCGAGCGAGGCCCAGGATATTGGCGGCGCCGCCCATGTCCTTCTTCATGCGCAGCATGCCCGAGGAGGGTTTGAGGTCATAGCCGCCGGAATCGAAGCACACGCCCTTGCCGCAAAGGGAGACGAGGGGGCTGTCGGCGGTGGCTTTGCTGCCCTGCCAGCGGAAACCGGCGACCACGGGAGGGCGATCGGAGCCGCGACCGACCGCGGCGACGGTGGGGTATTCGCGCTCCAGCGCAGCGCCCTCGACGCGGAAGCCGGTGGCGCCATGCCGTGTGGCCAGCGCCAGCGCGGCGTCGGCGAGTTGTGCAGGGCCGAGCACGTTGGCTGGGGTATTGATGAGGTCCCGCACCATCCAGATTGCCGCGGCCTGTGCCTGGGCGGCGGGATGCACGGCGCCGGCCAGGCTGGCGGGGGGACGGGTCGCTTTCTTGAATTCGCTGTAACGATAGGCACCCAGACAGAAGCCGAGTTCGGCCTGGGCTGCGTCAAAATCGCCGGGGCTGAGATGCCATGCTCCCTCCGGCAGCCGGTAAGGTAGGCCGCCGAACGGGAAGGGGGATCGGTTGGACCCGAGCCCGAGCAGACAGGCGGCCACTCCGCCGTTGCCCGGCAGCAGGAGAAGTTCGTCGACCGCGGCTTTGAAGCCGGCGCCCTGGGCGAAATGCGCCTGGTCGGGCGGGAGGGTTGCGAACAGCGCGGCGAGACCATCGGGACGCACGGCGTGGATCGGCCGCGACGCGGCGGCGCCGGCGGTCAGCGGGAGCGTCTGATTGATCATGCGCTGGGGTTCCTGCAGGCCGGTCAAGGCAAAATGGGTGACGGAGGAATGACGTTTCGTAGCGTCATCGCATCTCGTCAAGCGCGATAGCGCAACGGAGCCGTTGGATCAACCGTCAATGGGGGCGCGGAGTGGGAAGCCGGAGAGGGTCGTGGCGTCCGGCTTCTGTCTTCTGCGACAGAGCCGGACGGCCGTTCAGCCCTGGCGCATCGCCTGCTCGACCCGCCGCGCGAAGGCTGCGGGATCTTTCGGCAGGTCGCCGTCCTGGATGCGGGCGAGATCGAACAGCATCCGCACATCGGCGGCGATATCGGCGCCTTCGGCCAGGCGGGCGGCAAGGGATGCGATCAGCCCGTGGCGCGGGTTGATTTCCAGCACCGGCGCCGGCGCATAGCTGGTGCGGCCGGAGCGGCGGAGCAGGCGCTGCATCTGCAGGTCCGGTCCGCCATCGCCGGCGGCGAGCACCGCGGCGCTGTCCACCAGACGGTCCGTGCCGCGCACGGCGGAGACCTCGGTGCCAAGGATTTCCTGCATCTTTTCGATCAGCGCGGCGGTATCGGCCTCCGCGGCCGCCTCGCCTTCGAGGGGGAACTTGGCGAGATCGCCCGCGGCCTGGCTCACGCTGCGCAGCTTCTTCTCCTCGAAACCTTCAAGCCGCTCGGGCCAGAAAGCGTCGATCGAATCGGCCAGCAGCAGCACCTCGATGCCGCGCGCGCGGAAGCCTTCGACCTGGGCGGAGCGGGCCATGGCTTCGGCGTCGTCGCCGACGAGGTAGTAGATCGCCTCCTGCTCCGGCTTCATGCGCTCAACGTAATCGGCAAACGAAACCCAGCCTTCGGCGCCCGTGGAACGGAAGCGCATCAGGCTCGCCACGTCCTTGCGGTGGTCGGCGTCGTCCCAGGCGCCTTCCTTCAGGATGGGGCCGAAATTCTCCCAGAACTTGGCGTAGTCTTCGGCATCCTTTGCCTTGTTCTTCAGCTCGGTGATGGTGCGATTGGTCACCGCCTTGCGGATGCGGGCCAGAACTGGCGTAGATTGCAGCATTTCGCGGGATACATTGAGCGGCAGGTCCTCGGTATCCACCACGCCCTGCACAAACCGCAGCCAGGCCGGCAGCAAATCGGCGGCATCGGTGATGAACATGCGCCGCACGTGCAGGCGGACCTTGGACACCCGCTCATCCTCGACGGGCATGAACGGCTTCATGCTGGGGATGAACAGCAGGGCGCTGAACTCCATCACCCCCTCGGCCCGCCAGTGCAGCGTCGCCCAGGGCGCGTCGAAGTTGTGGCCGAGACGGCGGTAGAAATCGGTGTAGGCCTGCTCCTCCACCTCGGACTTGCTCTTGCGCCACAGGGCGGTGCCCTCATTGGCCGGCTCGTCCTTGCCGTCGCGCACGATGGTGATGGGCAGGGTGATGTGGTCGGCCCATTTGCGCACGATGGTCTCGAGGCG
>CAIYPH010000317.1 GCA_903928045.1 uncultured Rhodospirillales bacterium | reverse complement strand
GGTGATGCCGGCGGCCTTCTTGAGGAAGTAGGTGTTCGGCGGCGTCTTGGTGATGAAGGTGAAGGTACGGTCACCGAACGCGGTGATCACCACGGGGATCGGCATCCCCGGCTCCATCTGCGCGGTGAAGGCGTTGAATTCCTTCACGAAGGCCATGATGTTGAGGCCGCGCTGGCCCAGCGCCGGGCCAACCGGCGGCGAGGGGTTGGCTTTGCCTGCAGGAATCTGCAGCTTGATGTAACCGACGATTTTCTTCGCCATAATCCCATTTCCCAATGCCCCGAGGGGCGGTGAACAGCGGGACCGCGGTGCAACCGATCCGACACCCCGATCCACCGCATGGCAGAAGAGGCGGCGAAATCTCCCGCGTTCCAAGTGAGCGGCGGGGCTTACTCCACTCCCCGCCCTGAGTCAAAGTCCGAGCCAACGAATCGCAGCACCCCAGGGGGAACCCAGCCATGCCGAAAGTCCGTATCGTCACCCCCATCGCCCCCGGCGTCGAGGACCCCTTCACCGAGGAGCACGCGGCGCTGGGTGACACGGGCGCCGATTTCATCATCGTCCCCGCCGCCGACTTCCCCGTCGCGGCACGGGAAGCCGACGCCATCTACCCTCGCTTCGTCAACGTCGACGCCGCCATGATCGCAACCCTCGCCCGCTGCCGCCACATCGCCTGCGAGGGCGTCGGCGTTGACCGCATCGACGTCGCGGCCGCCACCGCCGCCGGCATCGCCGTCACCAACGTGGCACACGTCTTCATCGAGGAGGTCGCCGAACACGCGATGACCCTCATGCTCGCCGCCCATCGCCGTGTCATCGAGCAGGACCGCATGGTCCGCGATGGCCGCTGGAGCGAGGGCCGCCCGGCACTGCTGCGCATCCCCCGTATCATAGGCCAGACCCTCGGTTTCATCGGCTTCGGCCACATCCCCCGCGCCGTCGCCACCCGCGCCCGCGCCTTCGGTCTCACCATGCTGGCGTTCGACCCCTTCATCGAGGAGCTGGTGATGCCGCCTTACGGCGTCATCCCCTCGACGCTGGAGGAGGTCATGAGCCAGTCCGACTTCATCTCCATGCACCTGCCCGGCTCGGCCTCGGTTACCCACAAGCTCACCGATCGCCATTTCGCCCTCGTCAAACCAACCGCTGTTTTCGTCAACACCGGCCGCGGCGGCACCGTCGACGAGTCGGCGCTGATCCGCGCTTTGCAGGAAGGCCGCCTCGCCCATGCCGCGCTCGACGTTCTGGAAACTGAGCCGCCCGGCCACAACAACCCGCTGCTGAGCATGGCCAACGTCACGCTCTCCGCCCATACCGCCTCTGCTTCCGCTCGCTCCGACGACGCCCGCCGCCGCCATGCCGCCCGCGAGCTCGCACTCGTCGCCCAGGGCCGCTGGCCGACCAGCTGCGTCAATCCCTCCGTGCTCGATGGCACCCCCCTCACCCGCTGGCAGCCCATCTCGATGGAACGGGGCCCCAACAGCTGAGGCGGCGCGCTCAGGACAGGTCGATGTCCGCGGTCATCATGTAACCCACGGTGCTGCCAATCTCGACCTCCGCCCAAGGCACCTGCGCACTCATGAAAGTGCGCCGCACGACCACGGGCATGCCAAGCTGCAATGTCGCCATGGCCGGCGCTGTCCGGTCCGGCTGTCGGTACGCAACGGCACGGGCCGCACGCACCACGCCGACCCGCCGCACCACCGGGCCATAATCGGGTTGCGCGGTCGCCGGCGCCGTCGCGGTCGCCGGCCCCGGCACCGCCGTTCCCGCGGTCGCCATCGGCCCCTTCGCGGTCTCCGCCACCGTGACCAACCAGCCAATCGTCCCCGCGCCGGCCAAGGCCAGCGCGACAACGCCGAACAGGATGGTGCGGAACTGCGAACTACTGCGCGTCGCGGCCGCCCGGCTGCGCATGGCATCGACCTGCGTTACCAGCGAGTCCCGCTCGTGCTCCAGCGTCCGGTAGTTGCTTTCCATGAGACGGAGGCTCTTGCGCAGCACCGCGAGCTCGCGCTCGAGCCGCTCCTGCTCGGCACTCGCGGTAGCCGGCCGTGCGCCGGCGACCGCGCCATAAAGGAACATCTCCTTTAACTCACCACCCGTCAGTCCGAGGCGGCGCGCCAGCTGCGCCACCGCGCGCCCGGCATTGGCCGCCTCGCCTTCCTCGGAGACCATCATCGCCAGGCGGTTCGCCAGACGCTCGGCGTCCTCCCCGGTCACATCAGCCAATTGCACTCTCCGCTGCGAGCCGCATCATTTACCTGCTGACGGCAATCTACCAGTGGGCCATCATATTGTATCGCCAGCCCGCCGGCGATAGCGGAACAAAGTGCCGTGCCGACCGTCCTTCACACAAGCCCGTGTGCTGGCCGTAGCCAAGAAATAGGAGCGACCCCGATGACCGCCAACCCGCTATCCCGCGCCGTGCTCGGCTTCATCGCCGCCGCGCTGTCGGTGCTGACCTTCCATCAGTTGATGCTCGGCCTGCTGCATGTGCTCGCCATTCCCGGGCTCGAAATCGCCGCCACGCCCTACCGCTTCGCCCCGGTGCCCCCCTTCGGCGTGCCGGTGCTGCTGAACCTGTGTTTCTGGGGCGGGTTATATGGCGTGGTGTTCGGCCTGCTGTTTCCGAAAATCACTCTCCCGTTGTGGCTCGCCGGGCTGCTGCTCGGCCTCCTCGCCGTGCTGGTCGGCTTCTTCGTCGTGCCGACCATCAAGGGCCTGCCGATCGGCGGCGGCTGGGTGATCAACAACTGGATCCGTTCGATCCTCATCAACGGCTGCTTCGGCGTCGGCGTCGGTCTTATCTATCCGTTCCTCTCCGGCCGGGTGTTCCGCTCAGCCTGATCGCGTTTCAGAAGCGTCGGAATGAAGCGCTGCTGATCGCCGAACAGGACGCGCTTCATTCCTCAGCCACCGCCCGTCGGGCATCACCCCAGGCGCGTAATCAGTGCCGCCCAGCGGTCCAACTCCGGCAGGATGACATCCGACTTGCCGCTGGCCAGGCTGACGATGATGCGTTCGACGCCCGAGGCACGGTCCCGCTCGAGAATCGCCAGGTCTTCCGGCGCACCCCATATACTGACGGGCACCTCCGCCGGGTCCCGCCCCGCTTCCTCCACCAACGCGCGGAACTGCGGGATATAGGCCGCCACATCCGGGTAGGTCGGCCGTTTGCGATGCGGCATCCAGCCATTGCCGTAGCGGATGGCCCGGCGCGCGCCATAGGGGAAGGCTCCGCCAACCAGGATCGGCGGGTATGGCTTCTGCGACGGCTTTGGCCAGGTCATCATGGGGCCGAAATTGACGTGTTCCCCGTGATACTCGGCCTTGGATCGCGTCCAGATCTCCTTCATCGCCTCAATGCGCTCCCGCGCGATTTTGTGTCGCGCGGCGAAGGGCGTGCCGTGATCGGCCATCTCCTCTGCATTCCAGCCGTCGCCGACGCCGAACAATAAGCGCCCGTCGGATATCACGTCGATCGAGGCGACCAGCTTGGCAGTCTGGATCGGGTCGCGCTGGGCGACGAGGCAGACCCCGGTGCCGACCTTCAATGTTGTCGTCGCCGCCGCAGCGGCGGTCAGCGCCACAAAGGGGTCCATCACGTCATAATATTGCTTCGGTAAATCCCCGCCGGAGGGGAAGGCCGAGGCACGCGAGACCGGGATGTGGGAGTGCTCGGGCGACCACACACTGTCGAAGCCGCGCTCCTCCAGGGCGCGGGCCAACTCGCCTGGGCGCATGGAATAGTCGGTGAAAAACATCGCCGCGCCGATGCGCATGGGCCGTCCTCCGTGTTTTGTGAGAGGATAGCCGCCTCCGCGGCGTGCGCAAACCGGGGCTCAGAACTCCGTGGGGTCGATGCCGATCAGGAAAACACCAGCCCGGTCGGCGGCTGCAACACTCGCCTCACGCTCCGTGAGTAGCGCGCCCCCAGCCTCGAACGCCACGCCGCGCAGGCCGGAGGCGGCGGCATTGGCGATGGTCACTGGGCCAATGGTCGGCAGATCCGCCCGGCGTTCCTGCCCGGGCTTGGCGATTTTCACCAGCACCCCGCCTGCCCCACCCCGCCGCAACGCCCCTGCGCGGGCCAGCATCGCATCCGTCCCCTCGATCGCCTCGACGGCCAGCACCAGCCCGCCTTGCACCACGCAGCCCTGCCCGACATCGACGCCCCCCAATGCGCGCGCCACGGCGACGCCGCGGGCAATGTCGCCCATCGCGGCGGTGTCGGGGACAATTCGCCCGAGCACCCCTCTCGGCGCCAGGGCCTGTGTCATTACCTCATGCGCCCCGATGACGCGGAACCCCTCATCGCCCAGCACTTTCACCACCGCGACCAGTAGCGTGTCATCCCCGCCGCTGAACACCGAGCGGCCAACCCTGCCGATCAGCTTGAGCGCATACCCATCCGGCCGCAGGTCGAAGAACGAGGGCCGGCGCACCGGGCCAATCAGCACGATCTCCCGGCAGCCCCGCGCCCGCAGCAACTCGATGATCCGGCCGGCCGCCCCGATGCGGGCAAAATCGTGGGGATAGGGTGCCAGGACCCGCGGCTCGGCGAAGCCATCGAGGCCGACAATGAAGACCTCGCGCCCCGCCGCCGCCGCCGCCGCCGCGACCCGCCCGGGCAGCGGCCCACCGCCGGCGATAATGCCGAGCATCGGGCCCTGACTCAGAGCTCGCCTTCCTCGGAGCCGGTGCGATCGGCCGACAGCAGACCCCGGCGCGAAGGGGAATCGATGAAGGCCAGGATCTCGGACATCAGCGGATCATCCCCCGCCTCGGCGCGAACCTCGGCCAGACGGTCGGCAAAAATGCCATCGGACCAGAACAGGTCGCGATAGGCCGCTCGCACGGCATGGATGGTCGCGCGGTCGAACCCGCGGCGGCGCATGCCAATCACGTTGATCCCTGTGAGCTTGCCGCGGTTGCCGGTGACCACCCCGAAGGGCACCAGATCGGCCACCACGCCGGTGACACCGCCGACCATGGCGCCGCGGCCAATGCGGACAAACTGATGGATGGCCGCAGCCCCGCCGATCACGGCGTTATCGGCGATCTGCACATGCCCACCCATAACGACGTTGTTCACGATGACGACGCCATTGCCGAGCTGACAATCATGCGCCACGTGAACCACGGCCATCAGCATGCAGTCGGCACCGACGCTGGTGATGCCGCGCCCTGTCGCCGTGCCGCGATGGATCGTCGTATGCTCACGGATCACCGTGCGGGCGCCGATTTCGGTACGGGTCGGCTCACCGCGGTATTTGAGGTCCTGTGGCGCCATACCAACCGTGCAAAAGGGGAAAAGCTGCGCGCCCTCTCCGATCTCGGTATGCCCGTCCACCACCACATGGCTGATCAGCCGCGCGCCATCGCCGATCCGCACGTCCGGTCCTATGGTGCAGAATGGGCCAATTTCGGCCCCTGCCCCGATCACCGCCCCAGGCGCGATGACGGCAGTCGGATGGATAGCGCTCACTGGGATGCCGCCGGCGCGGCGCGGTTTGTCATCACCATGGCCGTGAAGGTCGCCTCCGCCACTTTCGCGCCATCTACCGTCGCGACGCCGCTGAAACGCCAGACCTTGCCGTGGTTCCGCTCCTTGGTCACCGCCAGCCGAAGCTGATCGCCAGGCACCACAGGGCGGCGGAACTTTGCCCCCTCTATCGACATGAAATAGACCGAGTTGTTGAACCCGTCCGTGAGCCCAAGCGTCTCGACCACGACCACGCCGGCCGTCTGACACAGCGCCTCGACGATCAACACACCGGGCATGATCGGGTTGCCCGGGAAATGCCCCTGGAAGAACGACTCATTGATGGAGACGTTCTTGATACCGACCGCGCCCTGGTCGTGCACGAAATCGACGATCCGGTCGATCAGCAGGAAGGGATAGCGATGCGGCAGATCCTTCATGATGCGGGCGACGTCGATCACCCCTGCCGCCGCTTGCTTGCTTTCGCTCATGGCTCCCTCGTTCAGTTTCCCGTCTCTGCCGCGGTTCGTTTGCGCATCGCCAGCCGCTTCACGAGCGCGACTTGGCGGAACATCTCCCGGGCCGGCATCGCCGGGCTGCCAACCCATTCCTGCCCGGCCGGAATCTCGCCCATCACCCCGGCCTGGGCACCTATTCGCGCCCCACGCCCGATGGTGATGTGACCGGCTATGCCGGCCTGGCCACCGATCTGCACGAAATCCTCGACGATCGCCGATCCCGCAATGCCGACTTGGGCGACCACGACGCAGCACCGGCCAAGTTGCACATTATGGCCGATCTGCACCAGATTATCGAGCCGCGACCCCATACCGATCACGGTATCCTGCGCCGAACCGCGATCAACGCAGCTGTTGGCGCCCACCTCGACATCATCGCCGATGATCACCAGCCCCAATTGCGGCACCGTCACCGGCCCCGCGGGCCCGATGGCAAAGCCGAACCCCTCTTGGCCGATACGGGCACCCGGATAGATGTAGACGCGCGCGCCAAGGCGGGCATGGCTGATGCTGGCGTGCGGCCCGACCCGGCAATCCGCGCCCAGGATCACCCCGGCGCCGATCACGGCGCCCGCTCCGATCCGGCATCGCGGGCCAATTTCAGCACCCGCACCGATCACCGCGAGCGGCCCGATCTCGGCGGATGGATCAACGATCGCGCCAGACTCGACCACCGCAGCCGCGTGCACGCCGGGCCGCACAGGCGGAGGTGGAAAGAACAGCGCCGCCGCTCTGGCCCAGCCGAGATAGGGCTCGCGCGTTACGATCGCCATGGTCCCGGCCGGCACGTCGCCGGCGAGATCGGGATGCACGATCACCGCTCCGGCGCGGGTCTGGCGCAACGCAGGCAGATAGCGGCGATTGTCGAGAAAGCTCAGCTCGTCCGGTCCCGCCGCCTGCAACGGCGCGATACCGGCGAGCAACAGGTCGCCCTCGCCCGCCGTCCCACCCGCCACGGCAGCGACCGCGGCGAGGGAATGCGGTCCGGTACGGGCGAAGAACCGGCCGTCGCCCGTCATCTAGGGCTTCTTCGGCGCGGCCGGCGACGCGGCCGGTGTCGCCGGTTGCGCATTGGGCGAAACGCCCTCGGGCGGGATGACCACCGCGGGGATCAGCCGGTTCAACTGCTCGGTCACCTGATCGGTGATGTCGAACTCGTTCATGTTGAGCGCGACCTGGGCCCGATGCAGCACAAGGTTGATGCCACGGCTCTCAGCCACTTGGCGGATCACCGCGATGAGCGAGGCCTGGATCTGGTTGAGACCATACTGCGCGGCCTCCTGGATGATCCGGTTGCGCGCCTGGAAGCCGCGCTGCGAGGTCGTAATGCGGTCCTGCAACTCCTTCTCGCGGGTGCGGATCTGCTCAGGTGAGAGCGTGGCGCGCTGGCTGGCGAGCGACTGCTGCATGTCGCGCCAGGCCTGTTGCTCCTTCTGCGCCTCCTCGTTGAGCTTTTCGCGGCGCTCGATGATCACCTTGTCGACCTGCTGCGCCGCGCTTGAGGCGCGCATCACTTCAGGCACTCCGATGATCCCGACCACCACCGCCGGCGGCGCGGGCCCTCGCGGCAGGGCGGGAAGCTCGGGCACTGGCGGCATCGGCGCCTGGATCGGCACCTGCGCCTCCGCTTCCTGCTGCGGCATCTGCGATGGCGCGGGCTGTGCCGGGCGCGTTGGCGCGGGGGCCGGACGGGCGGGAGCGGCGGCAGGGCGGCCACCGGCCGGCGGCTGTCCCGCCTTGGGGACGAAATAATCCTGCGCCGCGACCGGGCCGGCGAGGGGAGCAAGGCTCACCGCCAACGCGGCGAGCAGGACGATGCGACGTTTCATGTCTCTCAAAACCTTGTGCCGAAGCCAATCCGGAACAGCTGCGACTGGTCGAACTTCTTCTTGATGAGGGGCTCGGCGATATCCATGTTCATCAGCCCGAGCGGGGTCTTCCACGAAATCCCGAAGCCTGCCGCGGCGCGCGGCGCGGCGTAGTTGCTCACGCTCACCGGCACGCCGTTGAGGGTCAGCTTATGCAGTTGCGACAGCGCGCCAATGTCGACGAAGGTGCGCCCAACTATCCCGAGATCGGCCGAAACCGGCAGCGGGAAGCGCAATTCGGTCGACTGGGTCCACATAAACCGCCCGCCGACGCTGTCATTGGTGCCGGTGGTGACATGCGGCCCAACCCCCCCGGTGGCGAAGCCGCGCAGATTGTCGCCGCCGAGGAAGAACCGATCGATGATCCGCTCCTTGTCGCCCAGCGTGATCATCTGCCCGACGCTGCCCGAGATCGCCAGCACCCAGTCGGTGTCGCCGAGGAAGCGCTCCAGCGGCACATAGGCCGAGACGTCGAACTTGGCGCGGGCAAAATTCACGTCGCCGCCGATGCCGGCATAGTCCGTACCCATCCGAGCGACCCAGCCGCGATGCGGGTCCACCCGGCTGTCGCGGTAATCGAGTGTCAGAGTCTGCCCGATCTGCGAGAGCACCGACATCCCCTTGGAGTCGATCACGTAGGTCGAGGCATCCGGCCCGATGTCATAAACATAGCGCTGCACCACCGAATAGCTCCAGAGCTGGCGGAGATGCTCGCTGAACTGGTAGCCGAGGCGCAGCGACATGCCGGTCCGTCGCTCGCGGTATTCGGCGATATCGCTGTTGTTCTGCACGATATGAAAGAGATCGATGCCGGCGACCAGGTTGCGGTCGAGGAAATAGGGGTCGGTCAGCCCGAGGTTCACCTGGGTCTGCTTCTGCGCGAGGATGGTGTTGATCGACCCGTCGATGCCGGTGCCGACCAGGTTCTTCTCACGCAGACCCACCGTCGCCAGCGCGCCGATATCGGTCGAGTAGCCGCCGCCGATGCTGAACTGGCCGGTCGCCTTCTCCTCGATGATGGTGTTCAGCAGCACCTTGTCCGGCGCTGAACCGGGCTGGGACTGGATGTCGACCTTGCTGAAATACTCGAGGTCGTCGATCCGCTGCCGCGACAGCTTGACCAGCGAGGTGTTGAGCGGATCGCCCTCGGCAACGCGGAATTCGCGGCGGATCACCTTGTCCATCGTGCGCTGGTTGCCGACGATGTCGATGCGCTCGATGAAAAGATGCTGGCCTTCGGTCACGTCGAACATCACCTCGACGGTGTGCTTCTCGCGGTCCCGCTGCACCCGCGGCTTGACTTCAACGAACGGAAACCCTCGACCCTGCAGCTCCTCGCCGATCGCCTGCGTCGCGCGATCAATGGCGTCCCCGTCGTACCAGTCCCCCTCGTCCAGCGGCAGCAGACTGGTCAGCGACTCGGCCGTCACCCCCTTCAGGGTCACGTTGAGCCCGGCCTTGGACACCAGATAGCGCTCGCCCTCATTGATCGTGTAGGTGATGAAGAAGGCGCTACGGTCCGGCGTCAGCTCCGCGGTGGCGCCGGTGATGTCCACATCGGCATACCCCTTGGAGAGGTAGAACTTGCGCAGCTGCTCCTTGTCGTAGTTCACCCGGTCGGGGTCATAGCTGTCGGAGGTCGAGAGGAACCGCCACCACGCCTGCTCCCGCGAGGCGATGACATCACCGAGCTTGCTTTCGCTGAACGCCTTGTTGCCGACGAAGACGATCTTCGCGGTCAGCGTGCTCGGCCCCTCGTTGATCTCGAATACGACGTCGACGCGGTTCTGGTCGAGATTGATGATCTTCGGCTCGACGCTCACCGCATAGCGGCCGCGGCGGGCGTAGAGGTCAAGCAGGCGCTGGCGGTCGGCGCGCGCCACGGCGGTGGAGAACACCGCCCGCGCCCTGAGCTGCACTTCTGGGCGCAGCGACTCGTCGGTCACCTGCTTGTTGCCCTCGAAGGCGATGCGATTGACGATCGGGAACTCCGCGACCTTCACCACCAGCACATTGCCCTCGCGCTTCAACGACACGTCGCTGAACAGCCCGGTGGCGAACAATGTCTTGAGGCTGCGATCGAGCTGCTCAGGGTCGAAAGCGTCTCCAGGACGCACCAGCATGTAGGACCGGATGGTGCCTTCCTCGATGCGCTGGTTCCCGTCGATGCGAATCGACCCGATGGTGCCGCCTTGCAACTGGGCAATCTGCACAGGAACGTCCTGCGCCCAGGAGGGGACGACGGGGTCGGCGGAAACCAGGCAGAGAATGGCAAGCAGCGCTGCACGTATGCGAGTCAAAGCAGATACCCCTGATTGCAGCGCCGCCTCACCGATCGAGACGGCTGTCCACGTGGGGGGCGGAGAATAGCCCCGCCCGCCGCCTCGCGCTACCCGCCTGCCGGCGGATTCACCGATGCGTCAGCCAATCAGCCCGGCAACCCAGCGGAAGAGGCCGATATGGCTGAGATCGTTCCATGTCGCAAACACAAAAAGCCCGAGCAGCACGGCAAAGCCCGCGCGGAACCCATATTCCTGCGCCCGGGTCGACAACGGCCGGCCTCGCAGCGCCTCGGCGGCGAAGAACATCAAATGTCCGCCATCGAGCACGGGAATCGGGAACAGGTTGATCAAACCGAGATTGACCGAGAGCAAGGCGATGAATGAGACGATGTTGGCCATCCCCATGCTCGCCACTTCACCGGACATCTGGGCGATGCGCAGCGGCCCCCCAAGATCGTCGCCCGATTTGCGATGGGCAATCATGCCCCAAACGCCATCCAGCGTCTGCACCGTGATATCCCAGGTCTGCCCGAACCCGGCCCCCGCCGCGGCCAGCAGCGACACCGGCTCGAACACCAGCCTGCCGCCACGGACGCCCATCTTGCCAAGCTTGCGGCCCGAGGGGTCGGTAAACTCCTCCGGCGTCAGCGGCAGATCAACCATCGCCCCGGCGCGATCGACATGCAGCACCACCTGGTGCCCCGCATTGACCTGGATGATCCGCTGCACATCCTCGAAGCGCGCCACGCCGGTGCCGTCGATCGAGATGATGCGGTCGCCCGCCATCACGCCAGCCCGCATCGCCGCCGAATCAGCCAGAACCTCGCCTATTTCCGGCAAGCTCACCGGGCGGCCAACCGTGGCGAACAACCCCCAGTAGAGCAGGATCGCCAGGGCGAAATTCGCCACCGGCCCCGCCGCCACGACGATCGCCCGGGACAGCACGGATTTCTCCTGGAACGTGGCCCCGGGCCGCCAGGTCGCACGCACCTCCGCCGATACGTCCTCGGCGCGCTCCTGGCCATGCAGCTTCACGTAGCCGCCGAGCGGCACCCAACCGATCTTCCACACGGTGCCGAGGCTGTCGCGCCACGAATAGAGCGCGCGCCCGAACCCGATCGAGAAGGCCTCGACATGGATCTTCCGCCACCGCGCCGCGATGTAGTGCCCATATTCGTGCACGAACACCAGAATGCCGAGCACGATAACGAAAGCGATGATCGAGCGCGGCAGGACAGGCAGGAAATCAAGCACGCTGGCGTCCTTCAGATGATTAAATTTTGGATAGTTCGTGCATTTTGAAGCGTTTTCTGCTTAACCCATCCCCGGCCCAAAAGCAAACGACTCGTGCTCCGGACACGAATTTTGCCGGCTCACGCCGCCGGCCGCGCGATCCGGCCGCACAGCACCGCCGCCAGCCGCCGCGCCGCGCCATCATGCGCCAGCACCGCCTCAAGCGAACCGGCCTCC
>CAIYPH010000316.1 GCA_903928045.1 uncultured Rhodospirillales bacterium | reverse complement strand
GTGTTCGTCGGGCACGAAGACGTCGGTCGCGGTGTAGGTGTCGCTGCCGGTGCCGCGCAGGCCCATCGGGCTCCAGTCCCGCAGCATCGTCACGTCGGACCGCGGCATCAGCATGGAGCGCTCGACCAGTTCGCCGCCCTGGGGCCCATCGGCCCAGCGGCGCATGGTGCCGTCGGGCTCGATCACCCGGGAGTGGCCGCCGAGCCAGGTGGCGTGGCGGCCGCCGCTGGCGAATTGCCATGTGCCGGTGACGCGATAGCCGCCGGGCACCACGACCGCGCGGCCCTGCGGCCCGGCGCCCCAGGCCAGCGCGGCGCGCGGATCATCGCCCCAGATGCGCCGTGCCGCCGCTGGCGCCATGTAGGCGGCGGCCATCGAGCAGCCGGAGTTCTGCCCGATGCACCAGGCGGTGGAGGCATCGGCGGCGGCGATCACCATCATCATTCGCACGTAGTCGGTGGGGCGGATCTCGTCGCCGCCGAGGGAGCGGGGCAGCAGGGTGCGGAACAGCCGTGCGCCGTGCAGCGCGTCCATGACCTCCGCGGTGACCTCGCAGCCGGCCTCGATCTGGTCCGCCGCGGCGGCGATCAGCGGCGCGACGGCCTGCGCGCGGGCGAGCGGATCGGCGCTCATGCCGCCACCATGGCAGCGACATGCTCTGCGATGGCGATGCCGGCGGTCAGGCCCGGGCTCTCGATGCCGAACAAATTCACCAGCGAGGGGATGCCGTGCACCTGCCGCCCCTGGATGACGAAATCCTGCCCTGGCGCACCCTTGGGCACGATTTTCGGCCTTATGCCGGCATAGCCCGGCTGCAAGGCGCCGTCCTTCAGGCCCGGCCAGTAGCGCCGCACCGCGTCATAGAAGCTCTCGCAGCGCGCGGGGTCCACCACGTAATCGAGCGACCCGTCGGCGCCGGGTTCGATCCACTCGACATCCGGCCCAAACCGCGCCTGGCCGCCGAGATCGATCGTCAGATGCACGCCGAGCCCGCCGGGCACCGGCACCGGGTAGATCAGCCGCGAGAAGGGCGACTTGCCGGTCAGCGTAAAGTAGTTCCCCTTGGCGAAATACGCCTGCGGGATGAGCTGGCGCGGAATGCCCCCGATGCTGCGCGCCAGGGCAGGGGCGGTCAGCCCGGCGGAGTTCACGAACAGCTTGGCCCGCAGCCGCATCGGCTCGGCGCCGCCGACCTCAAGCTCCACCCCCGCATCGGTGACGCGCCCGCCCTCGATCGGGCTATGGAACACGAACATCGCGCCGGCATGCTCGGCCTCGCCCTGCAGCGCCAGCATATAGGCGTGGCTGTCGATCACCCCCGTGGTCGGCGAGAACAGGGCGGCGGTGCATTGCAGATTGGGCTCCATGGCGATCGCCTCGGCGGCGCTCAACTGGCGCATGCCCTCCACCCCATTGGCCTCGGCGCGCGCCTGGATGCCCGCAAGCATCGCGTTCTCCGCCTCGGAGGTGGCGACGATCAGCTTGCCGCAATTATCGAACGGCACGCCGCGCTCGGTGCAGAACCGGTAGAGCATCCGCCGCCCCTGCACGCAAAAGCGCGCCATCAGGCTGTCCTTCGGATAATAGATCCCGGCGTGGATCACCTCGCTGTTGCGGCTGGATGTGCCGGTGCCGATCCCCTCCGCCGCATCCAGCACCAGCACCTCGCGCCCCGCCATGGCCAGGGCGCGCGCCACCGCGATCCCAACCACCCCCGCACCCGCCACCACGCAATCGACGTCTTCCATCACCTACTCCCGCTTGCCGCCAAACAACCAAGCGGCGCGGTGGAGTGCAAGGGGGCGGGAGTGGTTCTCTTTGCAGGATACCCTGCTCGCTTGAGAACCCGGAAGACGGGGAAGGAAGAAGGCAAGTGGCAGGAAGCACTCCTTTTTTGAAAAAAAGGAGCAAAAAACTTTTATTCCATTGGGGTGTACCGCTCCCACCATCGGGGGAGGCACGCCAACGGCAACGAAGTCCTGAAAAGTTTTTTTGGTTCTTTTTGTTCACAAAAAGAACACCTTCCTTCCTTCATCTGGCGAGAGCCGGGGGGGTGTCCGACAAGTCAGATAAATGTCTCTTGTTCTAATTTTGTTCTTGACAATTTCCCTCATCCTTGTATAATGCGCGCTTCACCCCCTAGCCGAGGAGCCCCATTGGATGCCGCCCGTTCCCGCAATCCTGCACACCCTGCTGCGCCATATCGCGCTGCGCCTGGCGTTGCTGCTGGGCGGGGTATTGGCGGTGCGGGAGGGGCGTATGCAGGCGCGCCTGGCGGCGATGCCGGAGGGGCATCGCCATCGCGCGCGGCTCATGCGGGAGCTCGCTTTCAT
>CAIYPH010000315.1 GCA_903928045.1 uncultured Rhodospirillales bacterium | reverse complement strand
GGCGGGCCAGGGCGGCGGCGAGCGCGGTCATCCCCCATCATGGGACGGCCGGATTGACGCCGGGTTAACCGCCCCGCCGGGGAATGATCGCCAGCGCGATCCCGGTCAGCACCAGCACGGTGCCGGCCAGGAAGCGCGGCGCGATCGGCTCGCCGAGGATCAGCGCCGAGCCGGAGACGCCGAAAATCGGCTGCAGGAACTGCGAGGCGGCGGCGACGCGGGCGGGGATGCGGCGCAGCATGGTGAGCCAGATCCACATCCCCGCGACGGTCACCAAAGCGCCGAGGTAGAGGATGATCAGCACGCTCGTCACATGCGGCGTCGCCGGATGGCTCGCCAGTTCCCACGCCGCCGGGGGCAGCAGCCCGAGCAGGCCGAACAGCCCGGTGAACCCGGCCACCGTGATCGCCCCGTGCCGCGCGATGAGTTTCGAGGCCAGCACATAATAAGCGGCGATGGAGGCCGTGGACGAGAGCACAATCGCATTGCCCAGAACCGTCGCCCCCGCCGTGCCGTGCTCGTCCCAGGCGATCGTCACCACCCCCGCCAGCGCGACGGCCATGCCGCCGAGATGGCGCGGCCCGATGCGTTGGCCGAGGATGAGCGCCGCGAAGCCGGCGATGAACATCGGGCTGGTCGCCGACAGCATCGTCGCCACCGAGGCCGCGGTGCGCATCACGCCGACGGATTGCAGGATCTGCCCGCCAACGATGCCGAGCATCCCCAGCCCGGCCATCGCCACCAGGTCCCGCCACGGTGGCAATGGCCGCCAGGTCATGAACACCGCGAAACACGGCGCGGCCGCTAGATAGCGCGCGGCGGTCAGCGCGAGAGGGGGGAAATCGGCCAGCGCGATTTTCGTCGCCGGGATCGACAACCCCCAGACGAACATCAACCCGGCGAGGATGGCAAACGGCCGGGCGAGATCGCGCAGCGTGGCCGGCGCTTGGGCCGCCCCGCTCACGCGGCCAGCCGGGCAAGGCTCTCGGCGAGCACCCGCGTCCCGGCCGCGAGTTGCCCGGGCGCGGTGTATTCCGCGGGGTTGTGGCTGATGCCGGCGCGCGAGGGCACGAAGATCATCCCGCTGGGCGCGATCGGCACCACGAACTGCGCGTCATGAAAGGCGCCGGAGGGCAGACGCAGCGCGCTATGGCCGCACGCCCCCGCGGCGCTGGCGACGGTCTCGACGACAAGGGGCGCGAAGCCGACGGGCATGGCGTGGAAATGCTCGCGCACTTCGGCCCGGCAGGTCTTCAGCGCCGCCGTGATGGTGGATGCGATCGCGTCGCCCTTGGCGAGCAGGATGTCGCGGTCGGGGTGACGCAGGTCGATCGAGAAGCGCACCTGGCTCGCCACCGTGTTGGAGGTATTGGGCAGTACGTCGATGCGGCCAACGGTGAAACGTAGCGTGTCGGTGGGGTCGGCGGTGAGCGCGTTCAGCGCAGTAATCGCCCGCAGCATGTCCTGCACGGGGTCCTGCCGCGTGCCGACCGGCGCGGTGCCGGCATGGGCGGAGGCGCCGGTGAGGGTGACGCTGAACCATCGGCTGCCCTGGATACCCGTCACCACGCCGACCTCGATGCCGGCGGCTTCGAGAATCGGGCCCTGCTCGATATGGGCCTCGAGATAGGCGTGCGGGCGATAGCCGAGCGGGCGTCGCGGGAGGTCGGCCTCGGCGGCGAGATGCTCGGCGAGCGCGGCGCCGAAGGTGATGCCGGCGGGGTCTCGCACCTCGGCCCAGGCGTCGATCGGCGTGTGGCCGGCCCAGGCCATGCTGCCCATGCAGCCCGGCGCGAAGCGGCCGCCCTCCTCGTTGGTCCAGGCCACCACCTCGATCGGCCGGCGGGTGACGATGCCCGCGTCATGCAGCGCGGCGATCGCCTCGAGCCCGGCGATCACCCCGTAGATGCCATCGAACCGGCCGCCCTCGGGTTGGCTGTCCATATGGCTGCCGGTCAGCACCGGGGCGGCATCGGGCTCACGACCGGCGCGGCGGAGGAACAGGTTGGCCGCCGCGTCGATCGACACCTCGGCGCCGATCTCCCGTGCCCAGGCGATCACCATGCGGCGCGCCTCGCGGTCGAGCGGGGAGAGGCAGGGGCGGTTGACCCCATCGCCCGGGATGGCGCCGAGCCTGGCGAGGGTCATCAGCCGATCCCACTGGCGGGACTCGCTGACGGCGTCGGCGGGGGACATGGGCGGCGGCTCCGATCGGTGGCGCGAGGCTTATGGCATGCCGCGCCTGCGTCGAAAACCGGCGCTCAGGTGCGCAACAGGCCCTTCAACGGGGAAGCCGACGCGCTCTCGGGGAAGATGGTGCCGAGCCGCGCCGCGTCGAAGCCATAATGCGCGGCCAGCACGCCCTTGATGAAGGCGCGCAGATCGGCGGTCGGCATCAGGTCGCGGTTCTCGAACAGCTTGCCGTTGCCAAGCCCCGGCCAATCCGCGATCACCCGCCCGCCCGCCACCGCGCCGCCGGCGAGGAAGGCGACGGTGCCGGTGCCGTGGTCGGTGCCTTTGGTGCCGTTGATCGCCGCGGTGCGGCCGAATTCGGTGAGCACCAGCACCGCGGTGCGCCGCCAGCTGTCGCCGGCGCCCTCGCGGAGCGCGGTGATCCCGCGGTCGAGTTGGGCGAGCACCGCGCCGAGCCGGGCCACCTGGGCGTTATGGGTATCCCAGCCGAACATCTCCAGCGCCGCGATGCGCGGCCCCTCGGCGGCGGCGAGCAGCTTGCCGACGGCGCCGGCGAGGGCGGGGAAGCCGAAGCGGTCCTGCTGCGGTTGGCTGCCGTCCAGCACGGCGGCGGTGAAGCCGCGCTCTTTCAGCCCCTCGGCCACGGCCGTGCCGGTCACCGGGTCGGCCGCGTGGAGCCGGGCCAGTGCCTGGTAGAGCCCGGCATCGGGTTTGCCGAAGCTCTGCGGGAGCCAGGCGCCCACCGGGGCGGGGCCGCGTAGCATCAGGCCGACGGTGTTGCCGACCGCCAGCGCGGTCTCCACCCCCGGCGTCTTGCCCAGCCGCGCCGGCAGCAGGGCGGCGACGCGGTTGAGCCAGCCGCTGGTCAGCCGGTGGTCCGCGCCCGATTCGAGGTAGTCCTGCGCCGCGAAATGGCTGCGGTCGCGGTAGTTGCCGGCGATGGCGTGGGCGATGGCGAGATCGCCGGCGCGATATAGGCCGGCCATCCCGGAGAGGGAGGGGTGGAGCCCGTAGAACCCGCCGAGATCATGCAGTCCGCCGTCGACGCCGGGGCCGGGGAGCGCGAGCTCGCCGCGCAATCCCGCGAGATCCGGGTCGCCATAGGGCTGCACCGCCGACAGCCCATCGAGCGCACCGCGCAGCAGCACGACGACGAGCCGCTGCTCGGTGGCTGGCGTCGCGAGGGCGAGGCGGGAACGGCCAAAGGTGATGGCGCCGGCGAGGCCGAGCAGGGCGGCGCGGCGGGGCAGGGCGAATCTGGTCATCGGCGCTGGAACTCCGGGGAGGCGAGCAGCAGGGTCATCGCTTCACGATGCGAGCCGGCGCGCGCGATCTCGGCGCGGGTTGCGGCGGGAAGGAGGGGGCCGAGGCTCGAATCGGCGATGGCGATCGCGTTGGCGGACGGCGCGCGGTTGGCCACCGCGTAGGCCCAGTCCAGCCGCCGCATCATCGCCTCCGGCCCGGCCCAGTCGGGCGCGGTTTCCGGCCAGCCATTGGGGCCGGGGAAGTTATGGATGGGTTGGCCGAGGGCGGACATGATGCCGGGGATATCCGGCCGGTTGGTGGGCGGCAGGTCCAGCGCGCGGACGACGGCGATGATGTAATCGAACGGGGAGCGCAGCTTGGTGAGTGGCTGCCAGGCCTCGGGCGCATCGAGAATCGCCAGGGATGCCGCCTTGAGATCGCCTTTGCCGCCGATCAGCGCCGCCTCGATCCACGCCACCGCGCCCGGCGGGGGGGTGTCGGCGATGAAATGGCGGGCGAGCTTGAAGGCGAGGTGGCGGGCGGTGGCGGGATGGGCGGCGAGGAAGTCGAGCGCCTCGAGCCCGCCCTGCTCGCCGGCAGGGAAGGTCCGGCCCATCACGGTTTTGCTGCCGGGCTGGTGCACGCCGGCGCGGAACATATAGCCGGGCGCCGGCGCGTCGGCGCTGACGGACCAGCCGGTGATGACGCGGGCGAATTCGGTGACGTCGGCCTGGGTGTATCCCGCCGCCGGGCTGACTGTGTGCAGTTCCAGGCATTCGCGCGCGAGATTTTCGTTGAGGCCGCGCTTGGCCCGCTTGCCGCCGGGGCTGTCCGGGCCGAACGAGCCATCATTGTCGAGATAGGTCAGCATGGCGGGATGGCGCATCACCGCGCGCAGCATGTCGGCGAAGCGGCCGGTGACGTGGGGGCGGATGGCCTCGCGGATCTGGGCGTTGACGAGACCGAGGCAAATCCGCTTGCGGATGCTGACGGTGAAATGGTTGGCCCAGAACCACACCAGCCGCTCGCGGAATGGGGTCGCGGTGATCAGCAGCGTATCGATCGCGCCGGCGGTGTCGGCCTGGAACAATTCGCGCAGGGTGTTGCGCCGGTCCCTGACTTTGGTTTCCTGCTTGGCTTGGAGCTGCTCGAAACGGAAGGTGGCGAGACCGTCGAGGCCACCATGGCCGGGCTGGGCCAATGCGGGATCGGGCCCGTCGAGCTGGCCGGCGAGCCAGGCGCGGGGGTCGGCGGGGCGGTCGTCCCCGGGGCGGGCGCCGAGGCCGAAGCGGATCAGGGCGTGGGCAGTGCGGGTGTCCATGGCGGCAGTTTAACGCGGGGCTTCGGGCGGTGCTTGTGAAAGATGGTTCATCCCGGCGCCCCGCCGGGCGCATCCGTGGCAGGCAGCCATGCGCGCCAAGTGGGGATGGGCGTGACTTCGCGCTTGCAAAAATCCCGTCCAATGGGCATTTCACACAGCGAATCAGCCGGGCAATCGCGCTGGCTTCAGGTGGGTGCGCGAGGCGGGGGCCTTGCCGCACCCGCTGCGCTTTGAACCCGGGGTTATGTGACCCTTTGATGAAACGCCCACCGGCATACGCCAAGGGGGCAGATGGAGGCCTCCGTGGCTGTGAACGCGCTCGAAAAGCTCCGCAACATCGGCATCACCGCGCATATCGATGCGGGCAAGACGACCACGACGGAGCGGATTCTCTATTACACCGGCGTCTCCCACAAGATCGGTGAGGTGCACGATGGCAACACCACGACCGACTACATGGCGCAGGAGCGTGAGCGTGGCATCACGATCACCTCGGCGGCCGTGACCTGCGAGTGGAAAGACCACCGCATCAACATCATCGACACGCCCGGCCATATCGATTTCAACATCGAAGTGAACCGCAGCCTGCGCGTGCT
>CAIYPH010000314.1 GCA_903928045.1 uncultured Rhodospirillales bacterium | reverse complement strand
GCTGCGGCGCCTGCGGCAGGGCATAGAACTTGCCGGGATGGTTGCGGGAGGGGACGAGGAAGTCGCGGGCGCCCTCGGGGGACGAGGCGGTGAGGATCGGGGTCTGAAATTCGGTGAAGCCGCTTTCGATCATGCGGCGGCGGATCGAGGCGATCACCCCCGCGCGCAGCTTCATGTTGCGCTGCATCTTCTCGCGGCGCAGGTCGATGAAGCGGTACTTGAGGCGGATCTCGTCGGGGAACTTCTCATCGCCGGCCACCTGCATCGGGAGCACGTCGGCGGCTGACTGCACGTAAACGATATCGGCCTTCAGCTCAATTTCGCCGGTCGGCAGTTTCGGGTTGATGGTGGAACCCTCGCGGTTCACCACCGTGCCGGTGACGGTGATGACGCTTTCCGGCCGCACCCGCTCCATCGTCGCGAAGCCAGCGGAGCCGGCGGCGAAGACGCATTGGGTCAGGCCGTAATGGTCGCGCAGGTCGACGAACAGCAGCCCGCCATGGTCGCGCTTGCTGTGCACCCAGCCGGAAAGGCGGGCGGTCTGGCCGGCGTCGGTGGCGCGGAGGGCGCCGCAGGTGTGGGTGCGATAGGCGTGCATCACAATTTTTCCGTCTGGCAAGGGGGCGGACACAACAGACCGCGCAAGCGGTGTCAAGGCATGCGCTTCACCCGGGCAGGCGCGGCGTGTAGAAGAACCCATGCCCAAGAGCCAGAAGCCCGCCTTTCCGCCGCCCGTCCTTGTCACCACCACCGAGGCGCTTGCCGCCTTGTGCGAGCGCCTGCGTGGCGAGCGCTTTGTGACGGTGGATACCGAATTCATGCGCGAACGGACCTATTGGCCGGAGCTGTGCGTCGTTCAGCTCGCCGGGGACAATGAGGTCGCGGTGGTGGATGCGTTGGCTCCGGGTCTCGACATTACGCCGTTGGCGGCGTTGTTCGCCGATCCGGCCGTGGACAAGGTGTTCCATGCCTGCCGGCAGGATATCGAGATTTTCGTGCAAAAATTCGGCGCCGTCCCCGCGCCTTTGTTCGACACCCAGGTGGCGGCGATGGTGGCGGGGTTTGGCGATCAGGTGGCCTATGACGCGCTGGTGGCGGCGCTGACCGGTGGGCATATCGACAAGGCGCATCGCTTCTCCGACTGGGCGGCGCGGCCGCTGAGCCAGGCGCAGATCACCTATGCGGCGGCGGATGTGACGCATTTGCGGGGCGTCTATACCAAGCTGCGGGCCCGTCTCGAAAAAGAGGGGCGCTTCGAGTGGGTGGCCGAGGAGATGGCGGTGCTGGCCGACCCCGCGACGTATCAGTCCGACCCCGAGCAGATGTGGGAGCGGCTGAAGCCGCGCACCAATAACCGCCGCATGCTCGGCGTGCTGCGCGCGGTGGCGGCATGGCGGGAGCGGGAGGCGCAGCGCTCCAATATTCCGCGCGGGCGGATGCTGAAGGACGAGTCGCTGCTGGAGATCGCCGCGACCGCGCCCGTCACGCTCGACGATCTCGCGCGCTGCCGGGGCATTACCCGCGGGTTTGCCGATGGGCGGATGGGCAATTCGCTGCTGGCGGCGATTGCCGAGGCGAAGGCGCTGCCGGAAGAGGCGTTGCCGGCGGCGCAGGCGCATCGCGAGGGGCCGAAGGCGTCACCCGCGCTGGTGGCGCTGTTGAAGGTGTTGCTGGCGGCGAAGTGCGACCAGCACCAGGTGGCGACCAAGCTGGTGGCCAATTCCGACGATATCGACCGGTTGGCGACCGAGGATGAGCCCGACGTGGCCGCGTTGCATGGCTGGCGGCGGGAGGTTTTCGGGGCGGATGCGCTGGCGCTGAAGGCGGGCGGCGTGGCGCTGGCGGTGGCGGGGAAGCGGATACGGCTGGTGCCGGTTTCCGGCTGATCTCCGATAATATTTCGATATTGTAACAATATGGGCGTGCGGATGCGACGCGGTTTCGAGGCCGGCTGAAAGCCAGGCGGGGCGCGGCCGCGCGGATGGATGTGTGGCGGGCGGATGGAGGGGGCGGCGGTGGCCAAGGCGCGGGGACGCGGCGGGGCCGTTGCGCGGCGGGCGCATGTGGGGCGCGGGGCGGCCGGAGGTGGCGCGGCTTCATGGTTGGCGGCAAAGCCGGCGATGCCGCGCTCGGTGACGCGCAGCTGGGCGATGGCGAGGCGCAGGACCAGGCGGCGCGGATGCAGCCACGGCAGGGCTTTGCGCTCCTCCTCCATGTCAGCGATGCAGGCGGCCAGCATCCCGGCAATCATGCCGAACAAAGCGCGCAGGAGCGCCTCGCCGGCCGCGGGGATGATGGGGGTGGGCATCGCTGGGTTCCTGTCTGTTGGTGATGACGGGTAATTTATTATATGTGACATTTATTGTCAACAGAAAAAACTTCTGATGATCAAGTTTTTTTGCCGGCGCGGAGGCCCGCTTGCGGCCGCCTAGGCTGGAACGCGGCCGGTGATGGCGTTGGCGCGTGCCGAATAGGTGATGCGGCCGGCCGGGTCCGCCGGCAGGCGCTGGCCGATGCGCGCCTTCAGTGTCGCGACATCGGCGGGCGCCATGGCGGCGACGGCCGGGGCGATGGCGGGATTGGCGGTGGAGGAGCGCCAGAGATCGTCGAAATCCGCAAACGTTCGGTTCACCGTGATGGCCCGCGCCTCGATCCCTTCCAGCCCCGCGCCCTGCCATAGCGCGCGCATCGCCTCCTGGCCGGTGAAGGCGGCACTGGGCCGGCGCGTGGCTTTGACACCGAAGGCGCCGAGTTCGGCCTCGAACGGGGCGGTTGGCGTGCCATCGCCCAGCACATCCCAGACATAGGTGCAGACCATCCCGCCCGGCGCGACCACCCGGGCCATTTCGGCGACGCAAGTGGCGGCATCGGGCACCAGATGCAGCACCAAAGCGGTGACCGCGGCGTCGAAGCGGGCGGCGTCGAAGGGGAGGGCCATCGCGTCGCCGGTCTGGAAGGTCCCGCTCCCTGTGCCGGGCCGTGCCTGTGCGAAGGCGATTTGCGCCGCCGATGGGTCAACCCCATGGACGCCGGCGGGGGCGCAGCGCTGGATGAGCGATTCGGTGAAGGCGCCATTGCCGCAGCCGACATCGAGCCATCGCAGGCCGGGCGGGGCGGCCAGCCAATCGAGGAACACCTCGCCGACGAGACGGCTCCATATGCCCATGGCCCGCTCATAGGACTCGCCATCGGAAAACTGCATTGCCTGTTGTGCCATGGTCATCTCCACCTCGGGTGAATCTTACGTAGCTGCACGAAAAATCTGCGCCAGGTGGCGGACGAGGGCAAGGCAGGTGGGGGAATTACTGCTTTTTTGGAAAAAAAGGAGCGAAAATTTGTATTCTACACCGATAATTTTCGAACCCGAATTTTTGGGTCGCGTTGATGCCATGAAGCGTGGAACCGAAAACGAAAGTGTGAGACAGGAAGAATGTTCTTTTTGTGAACAAAAAGAACCAAAAAAACTTTTCCTGACTTCGTTGCCGTTGGC
>CAIYPH010000313.1 GCA_903928045.1 uncultured Rhodospirillales bacterium | reverse complement strand
GGCGTCACCGAGCCGACCTCGGGCACCGACACCACCAGCCTGCGCACGCGGGCGGTGCGTGATGGCGACAGCTACGTGGTCAACGGCCAGAAGGTGTGGACGTCCCGCGCGCTCTATTCCGACCTCATGCTCCTGCTTGCCCGCACCACGCCGCTCGACCAGGTGACGCGGAAGGCGGACGGGCTTTCGGTGTTTCTCGTCGATCTGCGCGAGGTGCGTGGCAAGGGCTGCGAAATTCGGCCGATCAAGGCGATGATCAACCACAACACGACGGAAGTGTTCTTCGACAATATGCGCATCCCCGCCTCATCGCTGATTGGCGAGGAGGGCAAGGGGTTCCGCTATATCCTCGATGGGATGAATGCCGAGCGCATTCTGGTCGCCTCGGAATGCGTGGGTGATGGCAAGTGGTTCATCCGCAAGGCCGTGGAATACGCCAATGAGCGCAAGGTGTTCGGCCGCCCGATCGGGCAGAACCAGGGCATCCAGTTCCCCATCGCCCGGGCCTGGGCGGAGCTCGAAGCCGCCGACATGATTTGCCGCCGCGCCGCCGCCCTGTTTCAAGATGGCAAGGATTGCGGGGCGGACGCCAATCTCGCGAAAATGCTGGCTTCCGAGGCCACCTGGAAGGCCGCCGAAGCCACCATGCAAACCTTCGGTGGCTTCAGCTACGCGAAGGAGTATGACATCGAGCGGAAATGGCGTGAGGCCCGGATTTACCAGATCGCGCCGATTTCGACCAACCTCGTGCTCTCCTATATCGGGCAGCACGTGCTGGGCATGCCCAGAAGCTTCTAGTTTTTTCAGGAGCCCATTTCATGAATTTCGAGCATTCCGACAAAGTCCGCACCCTGCAGGAACGCCTGCTGGCCTTCATGGTCGAGCACATCTACCCCAACGAGCCCGTGTTCGATGACCAGCTTGCCGCTGCCCCCACGCGCTGGCAGCAGGCGCCGATCCTGGAGACGCTGAAGGAAAAGGCCCGGGCTGCGGGGCTGTGGAACCTGTTCCTGCCCAAAGATGAGCACGAGGATGGGCTGACCAACCTCGAATACGCGCCGCTCTGCGAAATCATGGGCCGCTCCCATATCGCGCCCGAGGTGTTCAACTGCTCCGCCCCCGATACCGGCAACATGGAGACGCTGCTGCGCTACGCCACCGCCGAGCAGAAGGCGCGCTGGCTCACGCCGCTGCTGGAGGGTAAAATCCGCTCCGGCTTCGCGATGACCGAACCCGCCGTCGCCTCCTCGGACGCCACCAATATCGAAGCTCGCATCGTCCGAGATGGCGACCACTACGTCATCAACGCCCGCAAATGGTGGACCTCCGGCGCGATGGATCCGCGCTGCGCCATTTTCATCCTGATGGGCAAGACCGACCCCAACGCCGCCCGCCATCAGCAGCAATCCATGGTGCTTGTGCCGCGCGATACCCCGGGCGTGCGTGTCCTCCGCGCACTGCACGTCTTCGGCTATGACGACGCGCCGCATGGCCACGCTGAGGTGGAGTTCCGCGACGTGCGTGTCCCCGTCTCCAACATCCTGCTCGGCGAAGGCCGCGGCTTCGAGATCGCGCAGGGTCGTCTCGGGCCGGGACGCATTCATCACTGCATGCGCCAGATCGGCGTGGCCGAACGCGCGCTGGAAGCGATGTGCGCCCGCGCCAAAGCCCGCGTCGCCTTCGGCAAGCCACTCGCCGAGCAAGGTGTCGTGATGGAATGGATCGCCGATAGCCGCATCGAAATCGAGCAGGCCCGCCTCCTCGTGCTGCGCGCCGCCGACATGATGGACCGCGTCGGCAACAAGGCCGCCCGCGCCGAAATCGCCATGATCAAGGTCGCGGTGCCGAAAATGGTGCTCGCCGTGCTCGACCGCGCCATCCAATGCCACGGCGGCGGCGGCGTCAGCCAGGAGTTCCACCTCGCCTACGCCTGGGCCACCGGCCGCACCATGCGCCTGGTCGACGGCCCGGACGAAGTCCACCGCGCCGCCATCGCCAAGCTGGAACTCCGCCGCGGCTGATCGAATCGCACCAGTGTGGGCAGGGCGATGGCTCAGCTCCATCGCCCTCCCCGCTACTTTAATCCGGTGGTGGCGATGCCCTGGATCAGGGTTCGCTGAAAGAACAGAAAGAAGGCGAGCACCGGCAGCAGCGTCAGCACCGCCATGGCGAACATGGCGCCCCAGTCTGACGTGCCGGAGGAATCGAGGAAGCCGCGCAGGCCGAGCTGCACGGTGAAGGTCTCGATGTCGTTGAGGTAGACCAGCGGGCCGAAGAAATCGTCCCAGGTGAATATGAAGGTGAAGATCGCGGCCGTGCCGAGGGCGGGCAGTGCTAGCGGCAGGGCGATGTTCCAGTAGATCCGCCAGGCGCTGCACCCGTCCATCACCGCGGCCTCGTCCAACTCGCGGGGAATGCCGCGGAAGAACTGGGCGAGCAGGAAGATGAAGAACGCATCCACCGCGAGGAATTTCGGCACCACCAACGGCAATGCGGTGTTCACCCAGTCGAGGTGCAGGAACAGGATGTATTGCGGGATCAGCGTCACCTGGTAGGGCACCATCATAGTGCCGAGCATCAGCGCGAAGAACACATCCCGCCCGCGGAAGCGCAACCTTGTGACGGCAAACGCGGTGAGGGAGCAGGTGGTGACGTTGCCGATCACCGCGAGCACCGAAATCACCAGCGAGTTGTTGAAAAACGTGCCGAAGCTCACCTGCAATCCGCTCCAGCCCCGCCGATAGGCGCCCGACGCGAAGGGGTCCGGCCACAGCGAGATGCTGGTGAAGATGTCGCTATTCGGCCGAAACGAGCTCGCGAGCATCCACAGCAGCGGGTAGAGCATCACCAACGAGGCCGCGCAGAGCACGGCGTGCGCCAGCAGCGAGCGCGGCCAGCTATGCTTCATAATGCACCCAGCGCCGCGCGGAGAGGAAGGCGAGCGCCGTCACCGCCGCAATGGCGATCACCAGCAGCCAGGCCAGCGCCGCCGCATAGCCCATGCGCAAATATCCGAACGCCTCCTGGTAGAGATACAGGGTGTAGAACAGCGTCGCGTTGATCGGCCCACCCGTGCCGCCGCTAATGATGAAGGCGGGGGTGAAGGCCTTGAAGGCGTCGATGGTCTGCACGACAAGGTTGAAGAATATCACCGGCGTCAGCAGTGGAATGGTGAGGCGCCAGAACTGATACCACGGCGTCGCCCCATCCAGGCTGGCCGCCTCGTAGATATCGCGCGGCAATTGCCGCAAACCCGCGAGAAAGATGATCATCGGGGAGCCGAATTGCCAAACGCTCAGCGCCACCAGCGTGTAGATCGCGGTATCCCGGTCCGACACCCAGGAAGGGCCGTGGATGCCGAATTGCAGCAGCACCTTGTTCAGCAGTCCATCGCCCGAAAACACCGTGCGCCACAACGTCGCGATCGCCACGCTCGCGCCGAGCAAAGACGGCAGATAAAACAGCGCCCGATACAGCGGCAGCCCGGCAATGCCGCGGTTCAGGATCATCGCGATCGCCAGCGCGAAGCCGAGCTTGAATGGCACCGACAGCGCCACATACAGCAACGTCACCCGCACCGATTCCGCCACCTTGCTGTCGGCGGTGAGAATGCGCACGTAATTCGCCAGTCCGACCCAGCCAGGCGTGCCAATCAAGACTGATAATCCCCTCGATGTTGCCGTCCAAGGCGATGGCTGGCTCGCGCTGCAGACCCCGGCCGGCACCGCCTACACGCGCGATGGGCGCATGCGCATGCAGGCCGGCGGCGCACTGCAG
>CAIYPH010000312.1 GCA_903928045.1 uncultured Rhodospirillales bacterium | reverse complement strand
GGTCCGGGCAGGAGACGCGCACGATGTCCACCCCGGCGCGCTCGGCGCGCTGGATCTGCGCCACCGTGGCGGCGACGTCATGGGTCAGCGTGTTGGTCATCGTCTGCACGGTGATCGGCGCTCCACCGCCGACCGGCACGTTGCCCACCATGATCTGGCGGGACTTGCGGCGTTCGATCTGCTGATACGGACGATAGCTCATGACGGGATTGCTCCGGAATGACGGCGGCGTGGCGCCGCAATGTCACGCAAATGGGGTGCCGCGCAACCGCCGGAAGGGCATGGCGCAGGCGCGTCGGCGATATCCCGCGCTAAAGCGGCTTCGGCGGTATCCGGACCGGCGCGGCGGGCGCGGCAACCGGCAAGGCCAGCTTGCCGTCACGGATCAAATCAATCTCCAGCGCGAGATCCCGCCGGACCGCGCCATCCCCGCCCAGCGGAGAACTCACCACCCCGTCGAGCAGGATGTCGGTGCCCCCGGCATTCCCGGTGGTGAGCAGGAACTGGCCCTTGGCCGGCACCGGCCAGGTTTCCCCGCCCCGCAGCACCCGGTTCAGCACCACGTTGCCCTGACGATCGCGCACCTGCATCCAGGCATCGGCACGGGCGCGCAGCACGATGCGCGTGCCATCGGCGGCGGGCGCCGCGGCCTGGACGGCGGCCGGGGCAACCGGCAGCGGCATCGCGGCGGCGGCCGAAGAGGGGGAGATCGACGGCATCACCGGCAGCGCTTCAACCGCGGCCACGCTCGGGGCAACCGCGGCCGGCGGCTCGCTGACCGGGCGTAGCGGGGCCGGCGCCTCGGCCAGCGGCATCAGCCGCGGCGGAATCGGCTGCACCGGCTGGGATTGCGGCTGGCCGGAACCGGTGAAGCGATACCACCCGGCATAGGCGCCGATCGCCAGCACGACACCAAGCAGTACCACGGCCCCCGCCGGAACCCCGCGCTCGGGCACAGGTGCCGGGAAATCGAGCTCGGTCTTGCGGTCAACGTGATTGGTCTCTGCGCGGAACCGCCGGGCGATCTCGTCGGGGTCCAGGCCCAGCGCCTGCGCATAGGTCCGCAGGAAGCCAAGCGCATAGACAGTTCCCGGCAGATCGGCGGTTCGCCCATCCTCGATCGCCTGGAGATAGGGCAGCCGGATCCGCAGATGCGCTGCGATTTCCGGCAGTTCCCAGCCAAGCCGCTCCCGTGCCGCCCGGATGTCGGCGCCCAGACGCACCGCGTCGCCGCTGGTGTCGTCGACGGGCGACATCAACGAACGAACCTGCATCAGCCGGGACTTGCGATCCTGCAGCAAAGCGAATGGTTCCCGCGGCAATTGGGTTGATCGGGATGCGAGCGCGGGTATCCGTTAAAAAGCGTGAACGCCCGCAACCCCGTTCTAGACAAAATCGCCGCCAATGCCAACGGCCGCAGTGCAGCAGTGCAGCAGAACTGCGGGCTTTCCGCGAAATTTCACGGGGGCCGATTGCGTTCAGTTCCAGTCGATCGCCAACCCATGCTCCCGCGCCCAGGACACGATGGGCTCGCGCAGACTTGCGGCCCCCCCGGCAGTGCGCCGGATCGCCGCCAGAACACGGCGGAATTCCGCCAGATCGAGCGAGCGCAGCAGCGCCTTGACCGGGAAAATTCCGGTGGCCGGCATCGACAAAGTCTCGATCCCGAGCCCCACCAGCGTCATCGCCTCCACCGGGCGGGCGGCCGCCTCGCCGCAGACCGACAAAGCCACGCCGGCCGCGCGGCACTCGGTGGCAAGCGTCGCCAAGAGATCAAGCATGGGCGGCGACAGCAGGTCATAGCGGCCCGCCAGCGACGGGGTCGAGCGGTCGGCGGCGAAGAGGAACTGCATGAGGTCATTGGTGCCGACCGAGATGAAATCCACCACCTTCAGCAATTCCGGGAGCTGGAACATCAGCGCCGGCACTTCCAGCATGGTGCCCACCCGCAGCGCGGCCGGCGCGGGGCGTACCTTGGCCGCCTCGGCGGCCAGCAAAGCGCGGGCGGCGCGGAATTCGGCGACGGTGGCCACCATCGGGAACATCACCGACAGGTTCCGCCCCCCGGCCGCCAGCAGCAGCGCGCGCAGCTGGCGGCGCAGCAGGGCCGGCCGGTCGAGGCCGATCCGGAGCGAGCGCCAGCCCATCGCCGGGTTTTCCTCCGGCGGCAGCTCATTGCCCGGCAGCAGCTTGTCGCCGCCGAGATCGAGCGTGCGGAACAGCACCGGGCGGTTCCCGGCGGCATCGAGCACGCGGGCATAGGCGGCGGCCTGTTCCGGCACATCGGCGATGGCACCACGCGCCAGCATGGCGATCTCGGTGCGGAACAGGCCAATCCCGGCCGCCGCCGTGGCGTCGAGCTGGGCCAGTTCCAAGGCGAGCCCGATATTGAGCATCAGCGACACTCCGGTGCCGTCCCGCGTCTCGGCCGGCAGGTCGCGCAGCGAGGCGAAGCCGGCTTGGCGGGCCTCGCGGGCCTCGACGGCGCGCAGATAGACGCGGCGGACGTCCTGCTCCGGGCGCAGGATCACCTGGCAGCCGGCGAGCCCGCCGGTCGAGGTGTCATCAGCGTCGAGGATCACCTCGTCGCCGTCCTCGGCGGTGTCCAGCAAGCCACGCGCGCCGGCCACCGCCGGCAAGCCGAGCGCGCGGGCCAGGATCGCGGCATGGCTCGACGGGCTGCCTTCTTCGACGACGAACCCGGCGATCCCGCGGCTGTGCCAGTCGAGCACCTCCGCCGGCCCGAGGCGGCGGGCCAGCAGGATGGCGCCGAGCGGGGCGGTCTTCACCGCTCCCGGCCCACCCAGCGCGGCAAGCAGGCGGCCGGCGAGGTCTTCGAGGTCGGCGAGGCGCTCGCGCAGATAGGGGTCGGTGATCCGCCGCATGCGGTCCCGCAGATCGCCGGCGACGCGATGCACCGCGGCCTCGGCGGAGAGCCCGCTGCGGATCGCATCACCCACCCGCCGCAGCCAGCCGGCATCGGCGGCGACCAGGCGATAGGCGTCGAGGATTTCCCGCGACGCCGCGCCGGCCGCGCCGGCGGCGTCATCCCGCGGCAGGCCGGCCTCGATCAGCGCGTCGATCCCCTGCTGCATCGCGGCCACCGCGCAATCGAGGCGGGCGAGCTCGTCAGCGGTGTTGTCGGCCAGCAGTCGCCCGGGCGGCGGCGCGGCGCCGAGCACGACGACCGGGCCCATCGCGAGCCCGGGAACCAGCACGCTGGCGGGAAAGCGCCGCGGCACCGTGGCCCCGAGCCCCTCGGCCGCGCCATCCTCGGCGCCGGCGGCCGACAGCACCTCGGCCAGCAGCATCGCGACCGTCTCAAGCTCCTCGACCTCGCTTGGGTCGAACCGACGCGGGTTGCGGTTCTGCACCGCGATCACGCCGAGCGTCCGTCCGGCCCGGCGCACCGGCACGGCCAGCATGGAGGCGAAGGGCTCCTCGCCGGTCTCCGGCCGATAGGCAAAGGCCGGATGGTTCTGGGCATCCGGCAGGTTCAGCGGCGCGGCGGTGGCGGCGGCGAGGCCGATGATCCCCTCGCCGACCCGCAACCGCGTGCGGCCGACGGCATCTCCGCGCAACCCCTCGGTCGCCACCAGTTCGAGAAGGTCACCGGGCTTCAGCGCGTAGACCGAGCAGACCTCGCTGACCAGCTCGCCGGCGACGAGGCGCACAAGCTCGGGAAGCGACCCGGCGCCACGCGCCATCAACTCCCTCAGCCGCCCCAGCAATCTGCGTTGCGCTACCACATCTTTGCGCTTAGCGGGGGCGGAAGGCGGAAACAAGGCGGAAGGAAGCGCTTCTTTTTGAAAAAAGAAGCAAAAACT
>CAIYPH010000311.1 GCA_903928045.1 uncultured Rhodospirillales bacterium | reverse complement strand
GGGAGTAGAATCGCAGATCTCAACAGATGACGCAATAAGAGCGAAAAACTTTTATCCGATTGTCGTGTACTGCTCCGACCTATCCGCGAAGCGTACGCCAACGGCATAGAACGGGGAAAAAGTTTTGGTTCTTTTTGTTCACAAAAAGAACAACCTTCCTCCTTCCTGCCCCAAGGCCTTGCTTTCACCCGCGCCCTGGTCAAACCTCGCCTGACACAAGACGACCCGAGGAAACCATGACCAAGGTGCTGCCCGGCACGATCGACTGCGACATCCACCCCGCGGTGCCCAGTATCCAGGCCTTGCTGCCCTACCTCGACGACCATTGGCGCGAAATGGCCATCGTCCGCGGCATCGATGAGCTCAACACCATCAGCTACCCGCTGAACTCCCCTCTCTCCTGTCGCCCGGACTGGAAACCCGCCAGCGGCCGCCCGGGCTCCACCCTGGCGGCGGTACAGCGCGAGGCGCTGGACGGATTCGGCACCTCGATCGCCATCACCAACTGCCTCTATGGCATCCAGCTCTTCTTCAGCGAGGACATGGCGGCCGCCTTCGCCCGCGGGCTCAATGCCTGGATTGCGGCGGAGTGGCTGGACAAGGAGCCCCGCCTGCGCGCCTCCATCGTGGTGCCGATGCAGAACCCGGAACTGGCGGTGGACGAGATCGAGCGCTGGGCCGGCGACAAGCGCTTCGTCCAGGTCCTGCTCCTGGTCGGCGGTGACCGTCCGCTCGGCAAGCGCGCGAACTGGCCGATCTATGCCGCGGCGGAGCGCCACGGGCTGGCGGTCGGCATCCACGCCGGCTCCAACTACCACAACCCGCCCACCCCCGTCGGCTGGTCGACCACCCATACCGAGGACTATGTGAACCAGGCCCAGTCCTTCCAATCCCAGGTGTCGAGCCTGATTTGCGAGGGCGTGTTCAGCAAATACCCCGATCTCAAAGTGGTGCTGCTGGAAAGCGGCTTCACTTGGCTGCCCGCCCATATGTGGCGCCTCACCAAGTTCTGGCGCGGCCTGCGCATGGAGATCCCCTGGGTCGATCGCGCGCCGTCCGATATCGCGCGCTCCAACATCCGCCTCTCTTTGCAACCCGTGGACGGCCCGCCCGACGCGGCGTCAATGAACCGGCTGTTCGAGCACATGCAATCCGACGAGATGCTGCTGTTCTCGACCGACTACCCGCACTGGCAGTTCGACGGCACGGACGCCATGCCCGACGGCATCTCGCCGGACCTCGCCCGGCGCATCATGATCGACAACCCGCGCGCCACCTATGCGCGGCTCTCGGAGACCGTTGTGATGAGGACTGGAGCATGAGCTGGCACGTCATCGGCCCCGCAAGCGACATCCCCCCCGGCGGGCGCAAACTCGTCACCGTCCGCGGCCGGCCCATCGCCGTCTTCAACATCGATGGCGAGTATTTCGGCCTGCTCAACCGCTGCCCCCACCAGGGCGGACCGATGTGCGAGGGGCTGCTGACCGGCCTGGTCGAAAGTGCCACCCCCGGCCAGTACTCCTACTCCCGCAAGGGCGAAATCATCCGCTGCCCCTGGCACGGCTGGGAATTCGACGTCCGCACCGGGCAAAGCTACTGCGAGCCGGACAAGATCCGCACCCGCGCCTATCCGGTCGAGGTCGAGGACGGCAAGACCGTGGTCGAGGGGCCCTATGTCGCTGAGAAAATCCCGGTCAGGGTCGAGGAGCAGTACATCGTCGTCGATGTCTGAACGCACGAGGGTGCGATTTTTTCAAAAGTCGCGGCAAAAATCTGACCTCCGTCGGGCATTCAGCGCCGCGGTCTTCCAGGCGGAAGTGATCCGGCGTCAGTAAGTATTTGAAAATTAATATTTTTTAGTACAACGGAAGTGCTGTCGCACACTTGGGCCGGCGCGAAAAAACACTTGCGCGCGGTGAATTTGTCATTTATGATCACTCGAATGTCATTTTTATCCTCCCGGTTCGGCCTGTTCTTCGCCGCCCTGCGCGCCTTCCTGGCGTTCCGGCGCGGGGAGTCCCATGCCCAGCGGCTGTTCGCGGAGTATGTCCTCGCGGTCTTCACCCGGCTGGAGGAGATCCTGGCCCAGGCAAGCGCCGGCGCCCTGCCCGCCCCCGCGGTATCGCGCCGCGCTTCTGCCGCTCCCAGCGAACCTCCCAGCGCGGCTCCCAACGCCCCCCGTCCGTCCAGTCGCCCCTACTGCCCCGTCACCCCTCGCCGCGGCAACCGCCAGGTGGCAACAATCAGTCCGCAGTCGATCGCGCGCGTCACCCCTTGCCAGTTGGCCCGTCGCAGTCGCGCGTCACGGCCCGCGCCCGTCCTCACGCGCCATCCCACGCCTCGTCGGACCGAGCCCCCCGCCACGCAAAAAATCGGCGCGTGGCCGCAACGCCTTTGCTTGACATATTTGTTCCGATTTCGTATCGAAATTGCCACCCCCTTTCAGCCTAGCATACCTTCCCCCTACAGTAACGCCATGACCCATCGCTGCGACACCATCCTCCCGGCTGCCTCCTGGAACCCCATGGAGGCCAGCGATTCCGTGCTCATAGACTTCGACCGCCGCCATCGCCGGCGCATCCTGTTGACAACGGAGCTCGGCCGCGAGGTCCTGCTCGACCTGCCCCAGGCCGTCCGCCTGCGCCATGGCGACGGGCTGAAGACCGAATTCGGCATCAT
>CAIYPH010000310.1 GCA_903928045.1 uncultured Rhodospirillales bacterium | reverse complement strand
TGATGGCATCGATGGCGGTGCCGGCCATGACTTTGGCGACGTGGACCATGCCCTTCTTGGCGAGCGGGGACTTCCCTTGGGCGGTGAGCTGCCAGGAGTGGAAGGGGGTTCCGATCGCGATCGTGGCGCCGTCGGCCTGCACGAGCGGCACTTTCCAGGAGACGTCACCCACGTCGGTGGAGCCGAGCATGGCTTCACCGCGCAGCCCGAGGGGCACGATAAAGTCGGCCAGCGGCTGATCCTTGCGGATGGGCAGGCCGGCGCGGCGGTATTGGGTGGCGATGTCCTCGTCGGAGAGGGTGGCGCGGATTTGGGTGGCGAAGTCGCGGTCTTCCGCGTCGAAGGGCGGCGGGCCGAGGCGTTCGAAATTGGCGTGCATGGTTTTGTCGAGCGGC
The DNA here is from genome assembly GCA_903928045.1 of uncultured Rhodospirillales bacterium. The sequence continues at coordinate 1,305 of CAIYPH010000310.1, read as the reverse complement.
GTGTTGCCGACGAGGTTGGAGACCGAGCTAACCATGGCCATTTCCACGCGTGTTTCGGTCATCAGCGCCGCGCCGCGGGCGACGTTCTTCACGCGCTCCAGCAGGGTGGTCATCTCCGGCAGGGTGCGGGCGCGGACGAGGTAGCGCACGGTGGCGCGGGCCTGCACCACGTTGGGCGCGACCCCGCCGGCATCGAGCAGGGCGTAGTGGATGCGCGAGTCGGAAGCCATGTGCTCGCGCATGTAATTGACGCCGACGTTCATGAGTTCGACGGCGTCGAGCCCGGAGCGGCCGAGATGGGGCGAGGCGGCGGCGTGGCTGGCGCGGCCGATGAAGGTGAAATCCATCCGCGCATTGGCCAGGCTCATCGCGTCATTCACGCCGGCGAAGGGCATGGAGTGCCAGGTGATGGCGATATCGACGTCATCGAAGCAGCCTTCGCGCACCATGAAGGCCTTGGCGGCGCCGCCCTCTTCGGCGGGGCAGCCATAGTAGCGCACGCGGCCCTTCATGCCGTTCTCGGCCAGCCAGTCCTTCACCGCGGCGGCGGCGAGCAGGGCGCCGGAGCCGAGCAGGTTATGGCCGCAGCCATGGCCCATGCCGTCGCCCGGCAGCGGACGGGGCTCGGCCACGCCAGCCTCCTGGGAGAGGCCGGGAAGTGCGTCGTACTCGCCGAGAATGGCGATCACCGGGCCTTCCTCGCCCGCCTCGCCCATGACGGCGGTGGGGATGCCGGCGAGGTCGCGGGTGATGCGGAAGCCCTCGGCTTCCAGCATGGCGGTATGCTCGGCGACGGCGGCGTATTCGGTGTAGGCGATCTCGGGCTTGTCCCAGATGCGGTCGCTGAGGGCTTCGTATTGGTCCTTGCGGACGTCGACGAGCTGCCAGATGCGTTCGCTGTTCTGCACGGTGGGGTCTCCTGCTGGGGGCGTGCAGTGGACTCTGGCGGGAGGGGTGGGTCAATAGGAAGTAAGCGCTACTATTATGAAAAAAAGGAGCAAAAAACTTTTATCCGTTTGATGCGTACCGCCCCAACCCATCCGCGAGGTGTACGCCAACGGCATGGAACGGATCGAAAAGTTTTTTTGGTTCTTTTTGTTCACAAAAAGAACTGCTTGCAGGCCTCGCGCATTAATTTCTAATACGTAACAATGTGGACAGCATTCGACGATGCAAGAATCACCCCGTTTCGTCGTCGTTTGCGCAAGATGATGCTGGCCGCGGCCGAGGCAGGCGTGTGGGCGGGGCCGGGCGCTGGCGCGGGCTGCGTGGTGCGCGCGCGGGGTTTCGGCGCCGCGGGGCGCG
>CAIYPH010000309.1 GCA_903928045.1 uncultured Rhodospirillales bacterium | reverse complement strand
TTTGAAAAAAAAGAAGCAAAAAACTTTTTATCCCCGTGGTGCGTACCGCTCCCCACCATCTCGCCTACGTACGCCAACGGCATGGAACGGGACGAAAAGTTTTTTTGGTTCTTTTTGTTCACAAAAAGAACACGCTTACCCTCCTAGTTGCCGGCACAGCAGCACCATCGCCTCCAGCATCATGTGGCCGCAGAGATGGGCGGCCATGTCCTGCACGTCCTGCGGCGGGCTCACGGTGTTGAAATCCATCGCCACGATGTTCAGGCCGGTGAGGCTGCGCATGAGGTCGATCCCCTCCCGCGCGGTGAGGCCGCCCCAAGAGGGGGTGCAGACGCCGGGCGCGACGGAGGGGTCGAAAATATCCATGTCCCAGCAGAGATAGACCGGGCGGCCGGCCGCGCCGTCGCGGAACTCGCTCATGGTCTGGGCGAAACCGCGGCGGAACAGGTCTTCGGTGGTGACGACGCGGAAGCCGAGGCGTTCGGCGCGGGCGATGACGCCGCCGACATAGGTGAAACCGCGAATGCCGACATGCCAGGAGCGCGCGACGTCAACGAGGCCCTCGGCGGCAGCGTGGGTGAACTGGGTGGCGGGGTTCCACGGCACGTCATCCTCGCCCTCCTCGTAAGCGTCGGTATGGGCGTCGATATGCAGGGCGACCAGGCCGGGGTGGCGTGCGGCGGCGGCGCGCATGAGGGGGAGCGAGACCGAACCGTCGCCCCCGATGGCGATAGGGACGGCGCCGGCATCGAGAATGAGGCCGGCGGCGGCTTCCACGGCGGGAAAAGCGGCATCGGGCCGGCCGGGAACCAGCGCGACGTCTCCGCAATCGACGGCGCGCAGCACCGCGGTCGGGTCGAACTCGGCCTGGCTGACGTGGAAGCGGCGCAGTAGGCGGGCGGATTGGCGGCGCACCGCGGCGGGGCCGTCACGCGAGCCGATGCGGGTGGGGTGGATGCCGCAATCATAGGGCACGCCGAGGATGGCCGCCCGGCAGCCCGGGCCGGGGAGGCCGTGCGGGATGCCGGCAAAGGTGTCGAGCGGGCGGAACAGGGAGGACATGCCGGGCTCCTCAGCGGGCGAAGGGGGTGGCGGTCAGCGGCTGGGCGCCGTTGAGCCCGCCATAGGAGCGATCCCCGTGGCCCCGGGGCGGCGCGCCGAACCAGCGTTCGTCGCGGGCATCCGCGGCCGGCTGGAAGCGGACATCGCAGGAGAGACGCAGGCGGCCGGCGGGGCTGCGGTTGTCGAGGCTGCCATGGAAAAGGAACATGCCGAAGATCAGCACGTCGCCGGCGCGGAAATCGGTGGAGAGGAAGCGGCTGCCCCGCGCCTCGGCCAGCGCCATGACGTCGTCGCCGAAGCTGCCGGAGAAGCCGGGCTCGCGATCAACATCGCGGCCGCGCACGCGGGCGGCGAGGTCTTCGAAACGCTGCGAGCCCTCGAGCGCGACAAGCGGGCCTTCCTCCAGCGCGACGTCGCCGAGCGGGACCCAGCAGGTCAGCACGCGGGGGCTACCGCGGTTCATGTAGGGGTGATCGAAATGGAAGGGGCTGGCGCGGCCGGCGGTTACGGCGCGGAGCCAGGCGAAATCGAAGGGCACCACCGGGGCGCCGAGCAGGGCCGCCATGGCGCCGGTGACCGCCTCGCCATGGACGCAGGCGCGCAGGGCAGGGCCTTCGCAGACCGAGCGCCAGAATTCGCCGAGATCGGCATGCAGCGCGGCGCGGCGGCTGGTGCCGGTGTCCACCGGCGCGTCATCCGGCCCGTCAATCTCGCCGACCTCGCGCAGGCGGGACAGCACCTCGGCGCGGGCGGCCTGAACGGTCGGCGGGTCGATCAGACCGCGGAGCAGGAGGCAGCCATCCTCCGCCATCCGCTCCCTCAACGCGACAGGATCGCTCCGCAAGTCGCTGGAATTACGAAATTCCCCCAACAAGCCTGGCCGGAGGTCGCGCCCCGCCACGCCGGCGATCATGATTTGGCGAGCACCGCGAGACGGAAGGGCATGACCTCGATGCGCTGCCATACCCCGCCGGTGACATAGGGGTCGGTGGCCAGCCACTGGTCGAGCGCGGCGCGGTCGGGCAGGTCGGCGATGGTGACCGAGCCGA
>CAIYPH010000308.1 GCA_903928045.1 uncultured Rhodospirillales bacterium | reverse complement strand
GCGCCGAGGTCGCCATCGCCTTCCAGGCCCACCACGCCCGCGCCTTCCGGCCGGAAGCGGGCGCGTGACGGCCAGCGTCACACTCGCGCCCGGCCGCATCACCCTCGCCGGCGAGCTCGACGCCACCAGCGCCGGCGCCGTGTGGACACAGACCCTCGCCGCCGCCCGCTCCGCCAAGGGGCAGGCCCTCGCGGTCGATCTCTCGGGCGTCACGCATTGGGACACCGCCGGGATCACCCTGCTCGCCGACATCGAATCCGCCTTCGGCGCGCTGCCCGCCTATGCCGGCGAGACCGAGAAAGTGCGCGCTTTGCTCGCCCGCGTGCACGATGCCCGCAAGGCGTCACCGCGGGCCGGCGAGGCGCATGTGCCGAGCTGGAAGGAGGTCTTCACCTCCTTCCTCACCGCCGCCACCGACGGGATCGCCTTTCTCGGCGAGGCGGTGCTCGCCCTTGCCATGCTGCCGGTGCGATCGAAGATGTTCCGCATGCAGGATCTGTGGCGCGCCGCCGACCAGTCCGGCGTGAAGGCGGTGCCGCTGGTGCTGCTGCTCGGCGTGCTGATCGGGCTCATCCTGGCCTTCCAGTCGCTGGTGCCGATGCGCCGCTTCGGCGCCGATATCTACGTCGCCAACCTGGTCGCGATCAGCCTGATCCGCGAGCTCGGCCCGCTGCTCGCCGCCGTCATCCTGGCCGGCCGCAGCGGCTCGGCCTTCGCCGCCGAGATCGGCACCATGAAGGTGAACCAGGAGGTCGACGCGCTCATCACCATGGGACTCGACCCGGTGACCATGCTGGTGCTGCCCCGCCTGCTCGCCACCATCCTGGTCATGCCGGCAATGACCATGGTGCTCGATTTCGCCGGGCTGATCGGCATGGCGCTGGTGCTGGTGGGCGACGGAATTCCGCCCGTCGCGATCGGCAACCAGATCGCCGCCTGGGTGGTGCCGGGCGATCTCTACGGGGCGCTGGCGAAGTCGGCCGTGTTCGGCGCCACCATCGCCGCCGTCGGCTGCCGGGCGGGCATGGCGACCGGGCTGGGGCCGGAGGCGGTGGGCGTTTCGGCGACCCGCGCCGTGGTGGGCGGGATTGTGAGCGCCATCGTGCTCGATGGGATTTTCGCCATTACGTTCTATCGGTTGGGCATATGATAATCCGGGAAGGAAGGCGTTCTTTTTGTGAACAAAAAGAACCAAAAAAACTTTTTCTGACTTCGTTGCCGTTGGCTTGCCTCCCGGGATGGTCTGGAGCGGTACACACCAATGGAATAAAAGTTTTTTGCTTCTTTTTTTCAAAAAAGAAGCGCTTCCTTAAATGACCGACCTCATCACCGTCACCGCCCTGTCCCGCCGCTTCGGCCAGCGGGTGCTGTTCCATGATCTCAGTTTCGCGGTGCACCAGGGCGAAATCTTCGTCATCCTCGGCGGTTCCGGCTGCGGCAAGTCGACGTTGCTGCGCATTCTGGTCGGCCTGCTGCCGCCGAGCGGCGGGACGGTCAGCGTGCTCGGTGGCGACATGGCGCAGGCCAGCGCCGCGCTGCGCACCAAGGTCGGCGTCATGTTCCAGATGGGCGCGCTGTTCGGCTCGATGAACCTGCTGCAGAACGTCATGCTGCCGCTCGAGATGCACACCTCCCTCCCCCTCGCGGCGCGGGAGAGCGTCGCGCGCACCAAGCTCGGGCTGGTCGGCCTCGGGGATGCCGCCGCGCTGATGCCGGCGGAAATCTCCGGCGGCATGGCCAAACGCGCCGCCATCGCCCGCGCCTTGGCGCTCGACCCGCCGTTGCTGTTCCTCGACGAACCCTCGGCGGGGCTCGACCCCATCACGTCAGCGGAGCTCGACCAGCTCATCCTCGACCTCAAGCGCGATCTCGGCATCACCTTCGTGGTGGTCACCCACGAGCTCGCCTCGATCCTGGCAATCGCCGATCGCTGTATCATGCTCGACAAGACCGCCCAGGGCATGATCGCCGAGGGTGACCCGCGCACACTCGGCGAAACCAGCACCAACCCCACCGTGCGCGCCTTCTTCCGGCGCGAAATCATGCAGGACGCGACATCATGAGCAATCGGGCTGCCTCGCTCCGGGTCGGGCTGCTGCTGCTGGCCGGCATCGCCGCCGCCGTCGGCCTGGTGATGTTCCTCGGGCGCGACCGGGTCAGCGACGGGGTGCGCTACGAGACCTATTTCCGCGAATCCGTGCAGGGGCTCGATGTCGGGGCGCCCGTGAAGTTCCGCGGCGTGACGCTGGGGCAGGTCACCGAGATCGGCCTGGTGACGGCGGCCTACATGTCCGACCAGGCGGTGGAGACCCGCCGGCCGGAGGCCCGCATGGTGGTCGTGCGCTGGCTCATCGACCCCAAGCGGATGGGCCGCGTGCCGGACCAGGCGACCGCCATCGATCTCGGCCTGCGCGCCCGGCTGGGCAGCCAGGGGATCACCGGGCTGGCCTATATCGAGCTCGATTTCGTCGATCCGGTGAAATTCCCCGCCGAGAAAGTGCCGTGGACGCCGAAGGAGATCTATTTGCCGTCGATGCCCAGCACGCTGACCCAGGTGCAGGATGCCGCCCAGGCGCTCGCGGTGAAAGTGCAGGGCATCGATATCGGCCGCATCGCCACCACCATTCAGGCCGTGCTCGACGACATCCACGGCGAACTCGCCACCGGCAGCACCCGCGCCGCGCTGGCCGATCTCGCGGCGCTGGCGAAAACCCTCCGCAGCAACGCCGAGGAGGCCGATCTGCCCGGCCTCACCGGCGAGTTGCGCGGGCTGACCGCCGCGCTACGCGCCACGCTGGATAGCAAGGAGACGCGCGGTCTGATCACCGCCTCCACCCAGGCCGCCGAGCGCCTCGCCGCCGCGACGGCCAAGCTGCCGGCGCTGATCACCTCCCTGGAGACCACCGTGAAGCGCGCCAATGCCGGCGCCGCCGACGCGCAGGCCGATCTGGTGCCGATCCTGCGCGATGCCCGCGCCGCCGCCTCCAGCCTGCGGGAAACCGCCGAAACCCTGCGCCGCTACCCCGCCTCGATGCTACTCGGCGCCCCGCCGCCCCGCAATTCCGGAGCCCCGTGATGAACCGCCGCGCCCTCCTGCTCCCCCTCCTCCTCGCCGGCTGCGGCCTGTCCGAGCGCCCCTATGCCGAGCGCCGCCAATGGCCGCTGCTCGCCGCCCGCCCCGCCGCCCAGCCGCCACGCCCCGGCGGCAAGGTGCTGGAAGTGCGCGGCTTCCGCGCCGGGCCCGGCCTCGAAGCCCGCGGCCTGCAATCGCTGGATGCCGATGGCAGCATACGCACCGGCTTCTACGAGGAATGGGCGGTGCCGCCGGCCCAGGCGGTGGAGGACGCCGTGCGCGCCTGGCTCGCCGCCTCCGGCATCTACGCCGGCGTTGTCGCGCCCGGCACGCGGGCGAGCGCCGATGTCGTGCTGGAGGGGGAGCTTTCCGCCCTGTGGAGCGAGCCCGCCGCCCGCATCGCCCATGCCGCGCTCGGCATCACCGTCATCGCGCTGGCCGGCGACACGCCCCGCATCGTGCTGCAACGCCGTTACGCCGAAACCGCCGCGCTCACCGCCACCGGCCCGCAGGCGGAATCCCAGGCCATGCTCGCCGCCCTCACCATCGCCCTCGCCCGCATCGAGGCGGACCTGCGGAACGCCCGATGAAGCGCATCCATGCCGGTGTGCTGGACGTCGCGTATCTCGACATTGGGCCGGAAGATGGACCGCCCGTCATCCTGCTGCACGGCTTTCCCTATGACGTGCACGCCTATGACGACGTGGCCGCCCGCCTCGCCGCGTCCGGCCGGCGCTGCATCATCCCCTTCCTGCGCGGCTACGGCCCAACCCGCTTCCTGAGCCCCACCACCCCGCGTTCCGGCGAACAGGCCGCCCTCGGCGCCGACCTTCTGGCCCTGATGGACGCGCTCTCCATCCCCCGCGCGGTGCTGGCCGGCTACGACTGGGGCGGCCGTGCCGCCTGTATCGTCGCGGCCCTCTGGCCAGACCGCGTCGCCGGGCTGGTGAGCTGCGGCGGCGGCTACAACATCCAGGATGTCGCGGCCGGCCGCCACCCCGTAAGCCCCGCGCAGGAGCATCGCTACTGGTACCAGCACTATTTCCAGTCCGAGCGCGGCCGGGCCGGGCTGGCGCAGAACCGGCGCGCGCTGTGCCGCCTGCTTTGGGAACTCTGGTCGCCCGAATGGCGCTTCGACGACGCGACCTATGACCGCACCGCCGCCTCTTTCGACAACCCGGATTTCGTCGAGGTGGTGATCCACTCCTACCGCCACCGCTTCGGCGACACCCCAGGCGACCCGGCGGTGGCGGCAATCGAACAGCGCCTGGCCGCGCAGCCCGCCATCGCCGTGCCGAGCATCGTGCTGTTCGGCGGCGCCGACAGCGTCGAGGGGCCGCCGCGCACCCCGGACGGCCACGCAAGGCGCTTCACTGGCGGCCATGCGCGGCGGATCATCCCGCATGCCGGCCACAACGTGCCGCAGGAGGCGCCGGAGGCCTTTGCCGACGCAGTGCTGGGGGTGACGGAGGGAAGCGCTTCCTTTTAGAAAAAGACGCGCTTGCTTCCGCTATCCATTCTCCTTGCTCCACCCCGCATACCAGGCCTGGAACAGCTTGAGCTGCGTCTCGGCGAGATGCTTCTGGCTGGCGCTGAGGCTGTCGGACGCGTTGAAGTTCAGGGCGTATTCGGGGTTGCCGGTCAGCACCATGAGGTATTTGTAGAACAGCACGAGGTCCGCCCCTTCGTCGAAGCTCGAGAGCACGCCGAGCGCCTTGTCGAGCTCCTCCGCCCGGCGACGCGCCACGGGATCACCGGCAGCGGCCTGTTCGCAGAGGGCGACGAGATGCAGCACCTCCTTCGGCAGCACGTTGCCAACGCCGGTGATGGCGCCCACCGCGCCGCAATTGACGAAGCCGTGCACCACCTGGGTATCGACGCCGACCATCAGCGTGAGGTCGGGCGACTGGCCGGTGATGTGCTCGGCGGCGTAGGAGAGCGCCTTGGCGCCGCCGAATTCCTTGAAGCCGACGAGGTTGGGGTATTGGCGGCGCAGGTCGAAGAACAGCTCGGCCTTGGTCTCGAAGCCGTAATAGGGCGAGTTGTAGATCACGGCCGGCAGCCCGCCGGCGGCTTCGAGGATGCCGGCGAAATGGGCGCGCTGGGCGGCCGACGAGGTGCCGCGGGAGAGCACGCGCGGGATCACCATGAGGCCCTGGGCGCCGACCGATTTGGCATGGGCGGCGAAGGCGGCGGCGCGGGCGGGGTTCTGCGCGCCGGTGCCGACGATGACCGGCACGCCGGCGGCGGTGAGGCGGGCGACGCCTGCCATGCGCTGTTCGTCCGACAGCAGCGGCCAGTCGCCCATCGAGCCGCAATACACCACGCCGGACATGCCGAGGCCGACGAGTTCCTGGCCCTTGCGCACCAGCGCGTCGAAATCGGGCGTGCGCTCGGGGGTGCAGGGGGTCATCAAAGCGGGGACGGTGCCTTTGAAAATAGATGGGGTCATGGCGTTCATCCGACGATCGCGGCGTGGACCATGTTGCTGAGGACCTCCATGCGCAAATCATGGCCCTCCTCGGCGAGACGGCAATTGCTGAGGAAGCTCATCGAGACGCCGGAATCCGGGTCCCCCCAGCAATAGGACGACCCGGCGCCACCGTGGCCGAAGGTGCCGGGGTGGGCCAGGGCGCCCATTCCGCGGACGGTCTCGGTGGTACCGCGGACATAGGGGCCGAGGCCGCGATGCATCGGCATTCCGCTGGCGAGATCGAGGCGTTCACCGGTGAAGTTCTGGGTGACGTAGCGGATGAGACGCGGCGAGACGATGCGGGTTCCGCCGAGTTGACCGCCCTGGACGAGCATCTGGTAGAAGGCGGCCATGGCGCGGGCGGTGGCATATCCGCCGCCGCCGGGCACGCCGGCCAGGCGGTGGGCGGGGGTGCATTCCGGCAGTTTGTTGCGCATCCCGCCGGCGCCGTCGGGTTCGTGCATGTCGGCGGCGCGGGGGTGTTGGGGTTCGGGGAGGCCGATGAAGAGTTCGGCGTTGAGGCCGAGCGGGGTGATCACCTTGTCGCGGATGTAGGTGCGGAAGTCCTGACCGGTGACGGCTTCGATCATCGCGGCGGCGACCCAGTGGGCGGCGGAGGGGTGGTATTGCAGGCGCTGGCCTTGGGGCCATTCGGGGACGAAATCGCAGACGATGCGGCGCAGCAGGTCATGATCGGCCCAGGCCTCGGGGGGCACGACGGCGGAGGGGAAGCCGCCCTGGTGGGAGAGGAGCTGGATCAGCGTGATGTCGCCTTTGCGGTGTTTCTCGAAGCCCGGCAGATGGTCGGCGACACGATCGCCGAAGCGGATGGCGCCGTCTTCCACCAGGGTCCAGATGGCACAGGCGGTGACGACCTTGGTGTTGGAGTAGAGCAGGAACAGGGTGTCATCGGTGGCGGCGGCGGCGGGTGTGGTGCGGGCGTGGCCGAATGTCCGGAACAGGGCGAGCTTGCCGTGGCGGGCGACCGCGACCTGGCCGCCGGGGTGTTTGCCCTGGGCGATATGGCGCTCGATGACGGCGCACATCTTTTCCAGGCGGGCGGCGTCGAGGCCGAGGGAGTCGGGGGTGGCGCTCGGCAGGGGAAAGCTCATGGCGGGTCCTCCTTGTTCGGGCGGAGCCTAGACGATGGCCGGGCGGGTGCAAGGTGGGGGATTTGCCAATCGCCGGCAATTGGGCAACGATCATCCCAACCAAAACGCGGAGGAACGAACCATGGAATTCGGCATTTTCTACGAGCTGCAGCTTCCCCGTCCGTGGGAGAAGGATAGCGAGCACAAGCTGTATCAGAACGCGCTGACCCAGATCGAGCTGGCGGATCGGCTGGGCTATGATTACGCGTGGCAGGTGGAGCATCATTTCCTCGAGGAATACTCCCACTCGCCGACCCCCGAGATGTTCCTGGCCGCGGCGAGCCAGCGGACCAGCCAGATCAAGCTGGCGCGTGGCATCATGCAGCTCACCACCTCGCACCCCGCGCGGGTGGCGGAGCGGATTGCGACGCTGGATCTGCTGAGCAATGGGCGGGCGGTGTTCGGCTCGGGCGAGAGCGCGTCGATCACCGAGCTGGAGCCGTTCGGGCGGCAGATGGAAGACAAGCGGCAGGTGTGGGAGGACGGGCTGCGGGCGGTGATCCCGATGTTCAAGGACGGGCCGTGCGAATATGACGGGCCCTACTTCAAGATGCCGTTGCGTAACGTGTTGCCGAAGCCGATCCAGCGGCCGAATCCGCCGCTTTGGGTGGCGTGTTCGCAGCTTGAGACGATCGAGATGGCGGGCCGGCGCGGGCTTGGGGCGCTGGCGTTCCAGTTTCTCAGCGCGGATGCGGCGCATGCCTGGGTGCATGCGTATTACAACGCGATTACAAAACGTCTGGACCGGCTGGCGGATTACCAGATCAACCCGAATATCGCGCTGGTGAGCTACTTCATGTGCGCGGAGACGGACGAGGAGGCGCAGCGGCGGGCGGATGGGGCGATGTTCTTCCAGTTCGCGCTGCGCTTCTACGGCGCCCAGCCCGGCCGCAAGCGCCCGCCGGCGGGGACGGTGAACATGTGGGAAGAGTTCGAGAAGTGGAAACGGGAGAACCCGGAGGGCCATGCGCGGGCGCTGCGGGGCGGATTGATCGGCTCGCCCGAGACCATCCGCCGCAAGCTGCGGAGATTCGAGACCTCGAACATCGACCAGATCATCCTGCTCAACCAGGCCGGCAAGAACACGCATGAGCATATCTGCGAGAGCCTGGAGCTGTTCGGCCGCGAAGTCATGCCGGAATTCCATGACAAGCACGCGGACCATCTGGCGTGGAAGCGCAAGGTGATGAACCAGGAGATCATGCTGGAGGAGATCGACACCACGGCGTTCACCGACCGCTACGGGCCGAACAGCGTGCAGATTGCGGTTCCCAAGACGACGGAGGTGGCGGCTTAGGGAGGGAAGCGCTTCTTTTTTGAAAAAAAGAAGCAAAAAACGTTTATCCGTTCGGTGCGTACCCTCCCACTCTCCCGGGAGTGTACGCCAACGGCATGGAATCGAACGAAAAGTTTTTTTGGTTCTTTTTGTTCACAAAAAGAACATGCTTATTGTTTTGTTTTCGAAACAATTTGGACGTGCCTATGGCTCCGCCGTTCAGTCCCTGGGTAATCGCCTGGGCAGCAGCTTCATCGGCTTCCCCTCGGAATTCGGATACCAAAGGATGGCTTCGCGCTGCT
>CAIYPH010000307.1 GCA_903928045.1 uncultured Rhodospirillales bacterium | reverse complement strand
GTGAGCGTGCCGGTCTTGTCGAACACCACGGTATCGACGGTGGCCAGACGCTCGAGCGCAGTCGCCGACTTCAGTAGAATGCCGGCGCGGAACAGGCGCGAGGTGGCGATCACCTGCACCGCCGGAACGGCAAGCGCCAGCGCGCAGGGACAGGTGATGATCAGCACCGCGCAGGCGGTCAGCAGCGCCTCGCCGACGCCGGCGCCCGCGATGCCCCACCACCACAGGAAGGTGGCCAGGGCCGCGATATGAACGGTCGGCGCATAGCGCCGCGAGACACGATCGGCGAGCACCACGAACCGCCCCCGCCGCGCTTCCGCCGCCTCGATGAGGCGGACGCACTCGGCCAGCAGCGTCGCATCGCCCGCCGCGGTGGCGTTGACCGTCAACGGAGCGCCGAGGTTCACGGTTCCAGCAAAGACCCGCCCGCCCGGGCCGACCGCCACCGGCAGGCTTTCGCCGGTGACCAGGCTGGCATCGACCGAGCTATTGCCGCCGGTGACCACGCCATCGACGCCGATCCGCTCGCCGCTCGCCACGACCACCGTGGCGCCGGGGGCGATCGATTCCGGGGGCCGGCGGACGACGATGCCGTCGGGTTCGAGCACGGCGACATCGAGCAGCCGGAGCGTGACGAGCTGCGCGGCCGCCGCGCGGGCGCGGCCGCGGGCGAAGTGATCGAGAACGCGGCCGATGAGCAGGAAGAAGATCAGGGATACGGCGCTGTCGAAATAGGTGTGCTCACGGCCGGCGATGGTCTCGACCAGGCTCATCGAGGTGACCAGCACGACGCCGATGGAAATCGGCACGTCCATGTTGGTCCGGCCATGGCGCAGCGCGGCGAGAGCGGAGCGGAAGAAGGGCTGGCCGGCATAGGCGATCGCGGGCATGGCGATCAGCGCGGAGACCCAGTGCATGAGTTCGCGGGTTGCCGGCCCCATGCCCTGAACCAGGCCGGCCCAGACCGCGATGGAGGAAAGCATGACGTTGCTGGCGGCGAAGCCGGCGACGGCGAGCGCGCGGATCAACTGGCGGCCGGCCTTGTCGTCGGCGGCGGCCATGGTGGAGGCATTGTAGGGAATGAGCCGATAGCCGAGGCGCTCCACCGCGCCGATGAGGCGTTCGGCGCGGGTTTCCGGCCCCTCCCAAACCAGCCGCAGCCGCCGCGTGGTCATGTTGACGCGACCGGTCAGCAGGCCGGCTTCGCGCGCCAGCACGGATTCGATCAGCCAGACGCAGGCGCCGCATTGCAGGCCGTCCACGGCAAGAACGAGTTCGCGTCGGCCGTCGCGGTTCGTGGTGATGTGGCGCCCGAGGTCACAGCGCTCCGCACTCTCCGGCCGCGGCGCCCGCGCCGCGGGGTCAAGCACCCGTTCGGCGTAGTAGCGGCCGAGGCCGAGTGTCCCGATGGTGGCGAACGCCGCCTCGCAGCCGGCGCAGCAGAACCGGCGGTCGCTCGCCACCGCCTGGCCGCAATGGGCGCAGGCGGTGTCCGCGGCCTCGCCGGCAAACGATGCCGTGACGGCCGCGCCGCTCACCGGGCCGGGGCGACCGCGCGGGGCGCGGTATCGTGCGCGACCTCGCCGGGGAATGTGCTCAGCGCAATGTACACCATGGTGAAATTCACCGCCATCACGAGCGCGAGGCTACCCGCG
>CAIYPH010000306.1 GCA_903928045.1 uncultured Rhodospirillales bacterium | reverse complement strand
GGCCTCGATGGCGAAGGCGATCATCATGATGGCGTTTTTCTTCACGATGCCCATCAGCAGCACGATGCCGACCAGCGCCACCAGGGAAAGGTCCGCGCCGACCGCCATCAGCGCCAGCAGCGCGCCGATGCCGGCGGATGGGAGGGTGGAGAGGATGGTGACGGGGTGGATGACGCTTTCGTAGAGCACACCCAGCACGATGTAGATCACCACCACCGCCGCCAGGATCAGCCAGGGCTCGGAGGCCAGCGACTTCTGGAACTCGGCGGCATCGCCGGCGTAGCTGCCGGAGATGGTGGCGGGCATGCCGATCTCGGCCTCGGCGCGGGCGACGGCAGCCACCGCGTCGCCCAGGGCGGCGCCTTCGGCCAGGTTGAAGCTGACGGTCACCGAGGGGAACTGCGCCTCATGCGTCACCGCGAGCGGGGCGGGCACGCGGCGGATGGTGGCGATGGCGGCGAGCGGGATTTGCGCCCCCCCGGCGCCGCCGACGCGCAGGCGTTGCAGCACCCCGGGGTCGGCCTGCCATTCCGGGTCGGCCTCCAGCACCACGCGGTACTGGTTGGATTGCGAGAAGATGGTGGAGATCTGGCGCTGGCCGAAACTGTCGTACAGCACGTCCTGCACCGCCTGCATCGTCACCCCGAAGCGCGCCGCCGCGGCGCGGTTGACCTCGATGGTGCTGCGCAGGCCGATGGATTGCTGGTCCGACGCAAGGTCCCGCAGCGCCGGCTCGGCCTTCAGCCGCTCCAGCAGCGGCGGCGCCCAGCGGGCGAGCTCGGTCTCGTCGGTGTCCACCAGGGTGTACTGGAATTGGGTGCGGCTGATGCGGGTGCCGATCTGGATGTCCTGCACCGGCTGCATGTAGACGGCGAGGCCGGGAATGCCGGCGAGCCGGTCGGTCAGCCGCCGGGCGATGGCGGCGGCGCCGGCCAGCCGGTCCTTGCGGGGCAGCAGCGCGATGGTCAGCCGACCCGTGTTCGGCGTCGGGTTGATGGTGCCGACGCCGACGAAGGAGACCACGGAGGACACTTCCGGGTCCGCCCGCACGATGGCGGCGGCCTGTTCCTGCAGCACCATCATGCGCGGGATGGAGACGCTGCCCTCGGCCTCGGTGACGGCGACGATCACCCCGGTATCCTGGCTCGGCAGGAAGCCCTTGGGGATCACCACATAGAGGTAGAGCGTGCCGCCCAGCGTGGCCAGCGCGACCAGCAGCATGCTGCGCGGGAAGCGCAGCGACCAGTCGAGCGTATGGCGGTAGCCGGTCAGCATGGCCTCGAACCCCGCCTCGCTGACGCGCGCGATGCGGCCGGGCGGGCCGGTCTCGTGCTTCAGCAGCCGCCCGCACATCATCGGCGTCAGCGTCAGCGAGACCACCGCCGAGACGATGACCGAGACCGACAGCACCACGGCGAATTCGCTGAACAGCCGGCCGACCACCCCGGTCATGAACAGCAGCGGGATGAACACCGCGATCAGCGAGACGGTCAGCGAGACGATGGTAAAGCCGATCTGCGCCGCGCCCTTATAGGCCGCCTCCAGCGGGGTCAGCCCCTCCTCCAGATAGCGCACCACGTTCTCGATCATCACGATCGCGTCGTCCACCACGAAGCCCGTCGCCACCGTGAGCGCCATCAGGGAGAGGTTGTCGAGCCCGTAGCCGAGCAGCGCCATGATGCCGAAGGTGCCGACAATGGAGAGCGGCAGCGCCACCGCCGGGATCACGGTGGCGCGCCAGGAGCGCAGGAACAGCCATATCACGCCCACCACCAGCACCACCGAGAGCATCAGCGTGCCCTGCACATCGGCCACCGAGGCGCGGATGGTGATGGTGCGGTCGGCCACCAGCTCCATCTCGACGGAGGCCGGCAACGCCTTGCGCAGGCGCGGCAGCTCGGCGCGGATGCGCTCCACCGTGTCCACGATATTGGCGCCGGGCTGGCGCTGGATATCCAGCACCACCGCCGGGCGGCCCTGGTAGGTCGCCCCCGCCCGCACGTTCTCCAGCCCGCCGATCACGCTGCCGACGTCGGACAGCCGCACCGGGGCGCCGTTGCGCCAGGCGATGACGACGGCGCGATAGGCCGCGGGGTCGGTGATCTGGTCATTGGCGCCGAGCGCGATCGCCTGGCGCGGGCCGTCGAAGCCCCCTTTGGCGCCGTTGACGTTGGCGGCCGCGATGGCCACCCGCACGTCATCCATCGACAGCCCGTAGGAGGCCACCCGCGCCGGGTCCACCCGCACCCGCACGGCCGGGCGCATGCGGCCCTGCACGCTCACCTGGCCCACCCCGTCGATCTCGGCGAGCTTGGGTTGCAGCAGGGTGTCGGCGGCGTCGGACACCCGATCGAGCGTGATGTTGTCGCTCAGCAGCGCGATGGTGAGGATCGGCGCGTCGGCCGGGTTCACCTTGGCGTAGACCGGCGGGTAGGGCAGCGTGGTGGGCAGCACGCCGGCGGCGGCGTTGATGCCGGCCTGCACGTCCTGCGCCGCGCTTTCGATGTTGCGGGCGAGCGAGAATTGCAGGGTGATCTGGCTGGTGCCCTCGGCCGAGGTCGAGGTCATCGTGGTCAGGCCCTGGATCTGGCCGAACTGGCGCTCCAAGGGCGCGGTGATCAGGCTCGCCACCGTGTCGGGGTTGGCGCCCGGCAGTTGGGTGGTGATCTGGATGGTCGGGAAATCCACCTGCGGCAGCGCCGAGACCGGCAGGCCGCGATAGCCCAGCAGCCCTGCCAGCACCACCGCGAGCGCCAGCAGGGAGGTCGCGATCGGCCGCGCGATGAAGGGCGCGGATATGTTCATCCCGCCGGCCGCCGCTGGCCGCCCTGCCGCTGCGCCGGCGCCGCGCCGGGCGCCGCGGGCGTGTCCGTGGCGGCGGGCAGCACGTTCACCTTGGAATTATCCGACAGCCGCGCCGCGCCATCCACCACCACCCGCTCGCCCGCCTTCAGCCCCTCGGTGATCACGCTGGCCTGGAGGTCCTCATGGCCGACCACGATGCTCCGCCGCGCCACCGTGGCGGCATCGGTCACCACGAAGACGAAGGCGCCGCGCGGCCCGCGCTGCACCGCCACCGGCGGCAGCACCACCACGCCCTTCTGCGTCTCGGCGCGCAGCCGCACGTTGACGAAAGCGCCCGGCCACAGGCGCAGCGCCTCGTTGGGGAAGCTCGCCTTCAGCTTGATGGTGCCGGTCGACTGGTCCACCTGGTTGTCGAGCACCGTCAGCGTGCCGCGCTCGGGCGTGCCGCGCTGCCCGGCGCCCTGCACGAAGGCCAGCACCTCCGGCATGCCCTGCGCCATCGCCGCGGCCACCAGCGGCAGGGATTGCTGCGGCAAGGTGAACTGCACGTTGATCGGCTTCAGCGTCGTCACCGTCACCAGCCCCAGGGGGTCCGAGGCATGGACGATGTTGCCGGCATCGACCACCCGCACGCCGAGCCGCCCATCCACCGGCGCCACGATGGTGGTGTAGCCAAGCTGGGTGCGGGCGCTGTCGATCACCGCCTGATCGCCGGCCACCAGCGCCTCGAGCTGGGCCACCAGCGCCTTCTGGGTATCGGCCTGCTGGGCCGAGGTATAGGCGGTGGCGGCGAGCTTCTGGTAGCGGATGAGGTCGATCCGCGCATTGGCCAGCGTCGCCTCGTCCTGCCGCTTCTTGGCCTCGGCCTGGTCGAGCGTGGCCTGGAAGCCGCGCGCGTCGATGCGCGCCAGCACGTCGCCCTGGCGAACCTCCTGGCCCTCCTTGAAGCGCACCTCCACCAGCGGCCCGTCCACCAGCGGCTTGACCAGCACGTTGGCCGAGGCCTGCACGGTGCCGAGCCCGTCGAGATAAATCGGCACGTCGCGCGCCTCCGCGGCGGTGACCACCACGGGGATGCCGTCCGGCCCGCGCCGCGCCGCCGCCGGGGGGGCGCGATGGGTCCACCACCACCAGCCGCCACCGGCGGCGGCGATCAGCGCCAGGAAGAGGAGGATACGGCGCATGCTATTGTACGTCCCGCGGTGGGAGGGAAGGGAAGCGCTTCTTTTTTGAAAAAAAGAAGCAAAAAACTTTTATCCGCTTCGCATCACGCATGCCCGGGAAACTCCGCGCCAAACGGAGCAAAAAGTTTTTTTGGTTCTTTTTGTTCACAAAAAGAACACCCTTCCGTCATGGCTTGCCATCCTCACTGGCCCACCCGCCCCCCATCGCCTTGTAGAGCGACAGCAACGCCTGGAACCGCGCGAGGCGCACCTGGGCCAGCGAATCGAGGTCATTGAACAGCGTGGTCTGCGCCTGCAACGCGTTGACGATGTCCGACGTGCCGGCCCGCACCTGGGCGCCGGCGATATCGGCGGCGAGCTGGGCGACGCGCACGGCCTCGCGCAGCAGACGCTCCTGCTCGGTGGCGAAGGTGAAGGCGGTGATGGCGGTATCGACGTCGGTGAAGGCTTGCAGCACCGTCTTGCGGTAGTCGGCGGCGAGTTCGTCATACTGCGCCCGGCTGAGCGCGACGCCGGCGGCGGTGCGGCCATTGTCGAAAATCACCTGGCTGGCCGACGCGGCGGCGTTGGCGAAGATCGAGCCGGGGCCGAACAGCGTGCCGAGCGCCAGCGCCTGGAACCCCGCGGCGCCCGACAGCGAGACGGTGGGGAAGAAGGCGGCGCGGGCGACCGTGATGTCGGCATTGGCGGCGCGCAGCCGCGCCTCGGCGGCGGCGACGTCGGGCCGGCGGGCGAGCAGGGCCGAGGGCAGGCCCGGCTTCACCGCGGGCAGGCTGAGCGTGGTGAGCGTGCCCGGCCGCACCGCGATGGCGGCAGGCGGCTTGCCGATCAGCACCCCGAGCGCGATCACCTGCTGTTCGAGCTGGCTTTTCAGCGCCGGGATCTGCGCCCGGATGCCGGCCACCAGGGCGCCCTGCTGCGCGACATCGAGCGCCGAGGCGGTGCCGACCTCCTGGCGCGCCTGGATGGCGTTCTGGATCGCCTCGGCGTCGCGCAGATTGCGGTTGGCGACGTCGAGCCGGTCCTGCAAGGCGAGCGCCTGGAACCAGGTGGAGGCGACGGCGGTGACGGTGGAGAGCGCGACCGATTGCTGGTCGAACCGGCTGGCCAGCGCGCTCTGGCGCGCCGCGTCCCGCGTGGCGGCGAGGCGGCCCCACAGGTCGAGTTCCCAGCTCACCGCCGGGCCGAGCTGGTAGGTGCGGGTCTCCGCGTTCTTGCCGGTGATGCCGCCGATCTTGCGGGCAATGGTGCGGTTCCAGGCGGCGTCGCCGGAGGCGCTGATGCTGGGCAGCAGCCCGGCGCCGGCGATCACCAGCTGGGCGTCCGCCTGGCGGACGCGCGCGGCGGCGGCCTCGATATCGGGGCTGGCGGCGCGGGCCTGCGCGATCAGCCCGTTCAGCTCCGTGGAGCCGAAGCCTGTCCACCAGGTGGCCGACGGCCAGGCGGCATCGGCGCTGGCCGGAGTGGCGCGATAGGCGTCCGGCAGATCGAGCGCCGGCATCGGCGCGTCGGCGCCGGTCGTGCAGGCGGCAAGGCCACTCAGCGCGGCAATGAGGAGGGGCAGGCGCATGCGGTCCTTCGCGTCGGAGTGGCGTGTCTGAGCGGTCGCGGCTTACGCCGCGCTTGCCGGGACATTGCTGTTAGCACATCCGCCGGCGTTTGCGCCGCCGCGCCGCCATCCGCGCCGGCACAGGAGGCGCCCATGAGATTTGCGCCATAGGGCCGGGCGTGGTCCGCCCGACCTATGGCGCAAATGGGCATGCCTGTGCCCCAAATCAATGGCGCATGGCGAATTCTTTCCAAGATATTTGAAAAATCCTGACTTGTCAATCAATTATAGCTAAGAAAAAATATTTTCCCTCCCGATGTGGCGGCGCATTGCGCCACGATGCGCCACCAACTGCGCCGCCAAACCGGCCGAGGGCGTAACATGTCAAGGGGTGGCGCAAGGGAGGGTGTTCTTTTTGTGAACAAAAAGAACCAAAAAAACTTTTCAATCACTTGCGCGCCGGCGGCGTGCCGGGCTCGGACGACCCGGAGCGGTACATACCAATCGATGAAAGTTTTTCGCTCTTATTGCGTCATCTGTTGAGATCTGCGATTCTACTCCCCGGCGTCAGGGGAACATCTCAGGTATGGACAAAGTGGCGTTTGGGC
>CAIYPH010000305.1 GCA_903928045.1 uncultured Rhodospirillales bacterium | reverse complement strand
GTGCCGTTCTTCGGCATCTGCTTCGGCATGCAGATGGCGGTGATCGAGGCGGCGCGGCATCTCGCCGGCATGCCTGACGCCTCCTCCTCCGAATTCGGCCCCTGCGCCATCCCCATCGTCGGCCTGCTGACGGAGTGGACCCAGGGCAACCAGGTGGAACAGCGCCGCGAGGGCGGCGATCTCGGAGGCACCATGCGGCTCGGTGCCTATCGTGCCGATCTCGCCGAGGGCTCGCTGGTGCGCCAGGTCTATGGCGGCGCGGCGCAGATCCAGGAGCGGCACCGGCATCGCTACGAGGTGAATGTCGGCTACCGCGACACGCTGGAGGAAGCTGGGCTGCGTTTTTCGGGCCTGTCGCCGGACGGCAAGCTGCCGGAAATCGTCGAGCGGCCGGACCATCCCTGGTTCGTCGGCGTGCAGTACCACCCCGAGCTGAAATCCAAGCCCTTCGCGCCGCATCCGCTGTTCGAGGGCTTCATCGCCGCGGCCGTGAAGCAGGCCAGACTTGTCTGAAGCACGCGTCGTTCAGGTCGGTCCGGTCGCCATCTGCAACCACCTGCCGTTCGTTCTCATTTCCGGCCCCTGCCAGATCGAAAGCCGGGCGCATGCGATGGAGACCGCTGCCGCCCTGGTGGAGATGTGCGCCAAGGCCGGTATCCCCTTGATCTACAAGTCGAGCTACGACAAAGCCAACCGCACCAGCGCCACCGCGGCACGGGGCATCGGCATGGCCGAAGGGCTCGATATCCTCGCTGACGTCCGCGCCCGCTTCGGCTGCCCGGTGCTGACCGACGTGCACGCCCCCGAGCAATGCGCCCCCGCCGCCGAAGCGGTGGACGTGCTGCAAATCCCCGCCTTCCTCTCCCGCCAGACCGACCTGCTGATCGCCGCCGGCGAAACCGGTAAGACGATCAACGTGAAGAAGGGCCAGTTCCTCGCGCCGTGGGACATGGTGAACGTCGCCGCCAAGATCGCCGGCACCGGCAATCACAACATCCTCCTCTGCGAGCGCGGCACCAGCTTCGGTTACAACACCCTGGTCTCTGACCTGCGCGGCCTGCCGATCATGGCCCGCACCGGCTACCCCGTGGTGTTCGACGCAACGCATTCCGTGCAGCAACCGGGCGGCCAGGGCGCCTCCTCAGGCGGCCAGCGCGAATTCGCCCCTGTGCTGGCCCGCGCCGCCCTCGCGGTGGGTGTGGCATCGGTATTCATTGAATGCCACGAGGACCCGGATCGCGCGCCCAGCGACGGGCCGAACATGATCCCGATTGCCGAAATGCCGGCTCTGCTCGCTCGGCTCCAGGCGTTTGACCGGTTGGCCAAAGCCCAGAGCTAAGCGCTCCGCCTATTCCAGCGGGACGTTACGGCACTCCTTCATGATCCAGATCGAAATCGCGCTGGCCAGCCCCGCCGCCATCACCAGGTAGGCCGGCGAGAGCGGGTTGCCGGTGCTGCTGATGAGCCAGGTCGCCACGAACGGCGCGAATCCGCCGAAAATTGCCACCGAGAAGCCGTAGCTGACCGACAGCGCGGTGTAGCGGATGCGGGTCGGGAACATCTCGGAGAGGATCACCGGGATGGTGCCGGTGTAGAGCGACTGGATGACGGCGACGATGAGCTGGGCAATTAGCAGCGTCTCGAAGGTGCCGTTGCCGACCAGGATATAGAGCGGGTAGCCGACGATTAGATAGAGCAGGCCGCAGGCCCCGATCATCGGCCGCCGCCCCACCTTGTCCGACAGTGCCCCCATGAATGGCGTCAGCACCATCACCGCGAGATTGGCCAGCGTCGCGCTCAGCAGCGCGCGGTCGGCGTCGATATGCAGCGTCTTCACCGCGTAGGTCGGCATGAAGACGATCATCACGTAGTTGGCGACGATGCCGATGATCGACAGCCCGAACGCCTGGGCGATCTTGCCGCCATGGGTCGACAGCGCCTCGCTCAGCGGCGCGCGCGAGATCGCCTTCTTCTCGGCGTTCTGCTCGAACACCGGCGTCTCCGCCACCTTCGAGCGCAGATAATAGCCGACCGGGCCGAGCAGGAAGCCGAACAGGAACGGCAGGCGCCAGCCCCAGGAGGCAAAGGCATCGGGCGCCAGATTATGCGCCAGCAGATAGGCCGAGAGCGCGGCACCGGTTGCGCCGATCTGGGTGCTGAACTGCTGCCAGCTGCCGGTGAGGCCGCGCTTGCCGGGCTCGGCATATTCCACCAGGAACGCCGCCGCCCCGCCCCATTCGCCACCGGTCGAGAATCCCTGGCCGCAGCGGCAGATCAGCAGCAACACCGGCGCGAGAATGCCGATCTGGCTATAGGTCGGAATCAGCCCGGTGAAACCGGTGGCCGCCGCCATCAGGCCTATGGTCACCACCAGCGCGGCGCGGCGCCCCTCGCGATCGCCATAGCGGCCGAGCACCACCGCGCCAAGCGGACGGAACAGGAAGCCGACGCCGAAGGTGATGAAGGTGTTGATCAGCGCCAGCGCGTCATTTCCCTGCGGGAAAAAGGCCTGGCTGATCGGCACGGCGAAGAAGCCGTAGAGCACGAAATCGAACAATTCGAAGAAGTTGCCCACCGCGCATGAGACAATCGCGCGTCGGCGGATCGCCTGCGCCGCGGGGGATCTGAGATCGAGTGTCGAACCGCTCATCGCATCAAGCCCTCCTGTTTTGGCGCGGAACTGCTCCGCCTGCCCCCTGCCGGTCGCGCTCCCGTCTGGAGTCGTTGAAGGCCGGCGACGAACGGTTGCATGGCTGGCCCAATCGGTCGAGATGCGCTTGTGCTGGCTCCTGCGCCCGCCAGATGCTACCCAGCGCGCAGATTCTGGGAGACCCTCCATGAGCGCGATTATCGACATCATCGCCCGCGAAATTCTCGACAGCCGCGGCAACCCGACGGTCGAAGTCGAGGTGTTCCTCGAATCCGGCGCCACCGGCCGCGCCGC
>CAIYPH010000304.1 GCA_903928045.1 uncultured Rhodospirillales bacterium | reverse complement strand
TGCGATAGGAAGGAAGCGCTTCTTTTTTGAAAAAAAGAAGCAAAAAACTTTTATCGCTTTGGCTGGTGCCGCTCCCACCTATCCGCGGGGAGTACGCCAACGGCATGGATGGAACAAAAAGTTTTTTTTTGATTCTTTTTGTTCACAAAAAGAATACGCTTCCTGTTCTGATCGGCTTGTTCCCTCAGGCGCGCACCTGCATCAGGAAGTGCCTGAGGTCGCTGACCTCGTTGCTCGTGAGGTCCTTCGTGTGGGGCTTGTGCATGAGGTAGCGTTTGCCGGCCACTTCGAAGATGAACTCGTTGTTGCTTTTCTCGTGGGATGTGCCGATCGACCCGATCAGCCCCACCACATGCTCCCATTCAAGGTTATGCGCGGTGGGGTGGTGGAAAATCGCTTCGAGCGTGCGGCGATGCGCGCCGGTGACGGATTCGAATGGGCCGGAGGCCAGGTCGACGGCGCGGATGGGTTCAACGGATGCCATGACAGTGTCCTAGCCGGCGGTCATCGCCGCCGGCATGTGGTTGCGGGGAGAGGTTTCAGGCGGTCTCGAAATCGAGCACCACGCGCGCGGCGACCTTGCCGTGTTCGAGGCGATCGAACACGTCGTTGATCGCCGAAAGTGGCTGCATCTCGATATCGGCTTTGACCTTGCCCTCCGCGGCGAAGGCAAGCGCCTCGGCCATGTCGGCGCGGTTGCCGACGAAGGAGCCGCGGATGGTGATGCAGTTGGCCACCACGTCGAACAACGGGAGGGGGAAGTCGCCGGGGGGCAGGCCGACGAGCACGCAGGTGCCGCGCTTGCGCGTCATGCCGACGCCCTGCTTGAAGGCGGGGAGCGAGGGGGCGGTGATCAGTACGCCATGGGCGCCGCCGCTGGTGCCCGTCTTGACCGCTTCCGCCGCGCCGGGCTGCTTGGCGTTGACCGTGAGGTCGGTGCCAAGCGACTTGGCCAGCGCCAGCTTGCCCTCGTCGATATCGACGGCGCAGACGTGCAGCCCCATCGCCTTGGCGTATTGGATGGCGAGATGCCCGAGCCCGCCGGCACCGGAGATGACGACCCATTCGCCAGGCCGCGCCTCGGTCATCTTGAGGCCCTTATAGGTGGTGATGCCGGCGCAGATCAGCGGCGCCGCTTCGCGGGACGACAGGCCGGCGGGGATATGCGCGACGTAGTTCGGGTCGGCCACGATATATTCGGCGAAACCGCCATTTTTCGTGTAGCCGCCGAACTCCGCCTCGGCGCAGACGGTTTCCCAGGCGGTGAGGCAGTATTCGCAATGCCCGCAGGCCGAATACAGCCAGGGCACGCCGACGCGATCGCCGGCCTTGACGATGGTCACGCCGGCGCCCACGGCGGTGACGCGGCCGATGCCCTCATGGCCGGGGATGAACGGCGGCGTGGGCTTCAGCGGCCAATCGCCATGGGCGGCGTGCAGATCGGTGTGGCAGACCCCGCAGGCCTCGGTCTTGACCAGGATCTGGCCTGGCCCCGGGGTGGGGATGGGCACCTCGCGGATTTCGAGCGGCTTGCCGAATTGCGTGACGAAGGCGGCGTGCATCGTGCGAGCCATGATCTATGCCTTGTCCGTGATGGGGTGTGCGGCGAGCTGCTTCACCCAGTCGAGGTATCGATCCATCCAGCTCTGGAGGAACTCACGGCTGCGCGGGCCGATATTGCCGCTGTCGTCGAACAGACCATCCACCGCGTGGATGAACGCCTCGGGCTGCCCGAGCGTGGGCACGTCGAGATAGGCGAGCACGTTGCGCAAAAGCTGCTGCGCCATGGCCGTGCCGATGGCGCCGACCGAGACGCCCAGAATGCCCGCGGGCTTGCCGGACCAGGAATTCTGGCCGTAGGGGCGCGAGGCCTGATCCAGGCAGTTTTTCAGCACGCCGGGGATTGAGCGATTAGACCTGTTGCGGAAGTCGGCCCACCGCGGCGCGGAATCGATATGAAATCAGGGGATTCCCAGATCACGGGTGGATAG
The DNA here is from genome assembly GCA_903928045.1 of uncultured Rhodospirillales bacterium. The sequence continues at coordinate 60 of CAIYPH010000304.1, read as the reverse complement.
GATTCATAGGACTCCTTCATTGAGAAGGAGCCCCAGACGTGGCGCATGCTTTGTCCGCCT
>CAIYPH010000303.1 GCA_903928045.1 uncultured Rhodospirillales bacterium | reverse complement strand
GTTCTTTTTTGGAAAAAAGAACCAAAAAACTTTTATCCGACGGGTCGAGAGCAGTCTCGAAGGGGATGAAGACGGGAAGGGTGTTCTTTTTGTGAACAAAAAGAACCAAAAAAACTTTTTATTCCATCGTTGCCGCTGGCTTGGCCCGCCGGATGGTGGGGAGGGGTAAACACCAATGGAATAAAAGTTTTTTGCTTCTTTTTTCCAAAAAAGAAGCGCTTGCTTCCTTCCCTAAACCCGCCGCACCAGCTCGCGCCGCGCCGCCTGCCATTCCTCGTGCGTCATCTCCTTGGCGAGCCGGGCGCGCGGTGCCGCCGGCGCCGGCACCGGGGCCGGGCTGGAGGAGTTGGCCGGCGCGAACAGCCAGGGCTTGGCGCGCCGCGCGGCGGCCATCAGGGCGGCGGCGCCGACCACTTCGCCCTGGTCATCGAGCGAAACGGCGGAGGTATCGAGCAGTTTCAGCCCGTCGAGATCGACCATGCCGGCGCGCAGCGCCTCGGCCTTCAGCTCGGCGCGCAGCAGAAGCTGGCGGCCTTGCGTTTCGATTTCGGCGATGCGCGCCTCCAGCGCCGCGGCGCGGGCCTGGGCTTCGGCGAGGTCCTGGGGGGTGGAGTTGGTGTCGTCGCTCATGCTTTCGCCTCTTCTGCGATACGTTCCATTTCGGCCGCGACATTCGAGATGTCGTAGACGTCGGCTATGCTTTTCACCGCGGTCAGCCGCGAGATCTGGCCCGACGCTTGCAGCGTCGCCAAGGTGCGGGCGTCACGCTCGCGGTCTTCGGCGACGGGCATGTGGAAGCGTGGCCATTTCAGCGTCCAGCGGGTCGCTGGGTCGATCGGTGGGGCCGCGGCGCCGAAGGTTTTGAGCGGGAAACGGGTTGAGGCGGCCGCGATCATGCGCGCCAGCCGCAGCAGCCCGTTGCCGTAGCTCACCCGGAGATTGTCGGCCAGCCAGAGCAGGCCCTGGTTCATCATTTCCATGGCGCGGCCTGATTGCGCCGCCGACAATCTCTCCGGGCTCGCGCGGTTGCCGTGCACGCTTTCGAGCGCGAGCTCGCGCAGCGTGCGGACATACTCGATCACCGCCTGTGCCGCGGTGCCGCCGATTTCCAGCAGTTTCGCATCGCCCTTCTCGGAGACGATCAGCGCGTTGCCGCCGCCCTTCGTCATCGTCCCCTCGAAGCCCGCGGGTTCCTTGATGAGCAGAGTGGGGTCGGAGGAGTATTTCAGCCCCCGCCCGGCCTGGCTCAACTGGTAGTCGATCTCGATCATGATTTCGATCGCGGCCTGGAACGTGCACGCGCCGTCATCGCCCTCGCCGCCCGGCAGGTTGCGGATCCATACCAGGGGCACGAAGCCGAGCCCGTGGATGGTGGTGTTCGCGGGGTCCTCGATCGGCCCTTGCGAATAGCCGCGCACCGGCCAGGGCAGATAGCGCACCTCGCGCTCGGTATCCCAGCGGCGCATGAACCAGTATTCCGTTGCCGGATTGAGATCCTCGTAGCCCTGGGCGATGAGATCGGCACCCGGAACCTTGTATCGCTCCGTTACCGAGACCAGCTCGTCCGGCGCATCGTCCCGCCAGCGCGGGGTGAGAAACTTGGTGCGCAGCGAGGAGAAGAACACCCGCCCGCCCAGCACCCGCATCAGCAGCGCCACCGAGCCGACCGAGCCGCGCAGCACCGCATCCAGCATCACCTGGTTGAGCTGCCCCTCGGCGACGATGTCGCGCATCGCGTCGCGCGCCGCGGCATCCTCGCAGTCGAAGGTGGGGAAATGCCCCTCGCTGAACACCAGCGAAACGGAATCATCCACCACCACGCGGGCGAGATTGTAGCGCACCGAGGGCCGGCGTTGCCGCAGCGGAATATACTCGCCGCCGGCGCCGCGCTCGTCGGTGAAGGCATGGGGCAGCACGTCGTACAACGCCCCCGCCAGCACCCGCTCCAGCACGTCAAGCCGCCACACGCGCGCCGGATAGTCCGGGTCGCGCGGGATCAATCCGCTGATTGTGTCGAACATCGTGGCTCCGGTTTAAGTAAGGGAAGCAAGCGGTTCTTTTTTGAAAAAAAGAACCAAAAAACTTTTATCCGCTTGC
>CAIYPH010000302.1 GCA_903928045.1 uncultured Rhodospirillales bacterium | reverse complement strand
GTCCAAAAAGGCTTTGCCGACACCGGACTGGTTCTTTCCGGCGTGGTTGCGGCGCCAATGGGTAGACGTTTTTTGGTTCTTTTTTTTCAAAAAAGAACCGCTTGCTTACGTGATGCTTTCGCCGGCGAAGAACCGCCGCGGATTCTCATCCAGCATAAACGCGATATCCTCCTGATTGACGCCGCGGGCGTGCAGCATGGGCAGGAAATCGGTGAAGATGTAGCTGTAGGGCGGGGGATATTTGCCTTCGGCGCGGAGTTCCTCGATGCGGGCGAGTTCGCGCGGCGAAGTCTGGCGCTGGAACTTGCCGAGCCAGCCGCAATGGCGGTCCTGGCTCATCATGACCTGGCTGCGGAAGCCATCCCTGACGAGTTTGGCGAGGTTGTCGGCGCGGGTTTCGTCGGGCATCAGGCGGGGGATGCCGATGCGGTCGAACCCGATATAGGTGCCGCCATCGACGATGCGGCGGTGATAGGCGGGGTCGGCGTTGCCGCAGCAATGGCCGATGAGGCAGCGATGGGCGTCGACGCCGCCATCGGCGAACAGGCGCTGCTGCTCGGGGCCGCCGACGCCGTCCTGGGTGTGGGTGATGATGGGGACGCCGGTGGCCTGCTGGGCGATGCAGGCGGCGGCGAGGAAGCGCTTTTCCTGCTCTGTGATGACGGGCGCGCCGGTGGCCACTTTGATGGCGCCGGCGCGGATGCCTGTGGTGCCGATCCCGTGGGTGATTTCGCGGATGTAGAGCTCGGCGATTTCATCGGTGGTGCGGGCGCGCCAGTAGGGGGGGAGGCCCATCTCCTCGAAGTAGAAGCCGGTGGTGCAGATGACGTGGACGCCGGATTTCTCGGAGATTTCCCGCATCAGCGTGACGTCGCGGCCGAGCTCGATGGGGCAGGGGTCGACGAAGCTGCGCACGCCATGGACCTCGCGGAGTTCGCGCAGGCGGCGGGCGGCCTCGGCGACGAAGGCGGGGCGATCGAAGACGGCCGTGGGGTCAAACTCGGCGCCGCCGAAGGCGATGAAGAGGTGCTCGTGCATGAGGGTTCGGCCGAGCTCGCTGACGGGGATTGCCCCGGTTACCGTTTGCACCGTGTTTGCCATGTCGCCGCTCCTCCTGGTGCGGGGAGAGTGCCCGCGGGGCGGTGGGGCGGCAACTGCAGTTTTTTCTCGCCGGCGTCGCGATTGGGGCTAAGCTTGGCGTAATAATCAGGGGAGGCGTCCGAATGGACAGCATCGGCGATCGGCGGGCGCTTGAGCGCAGCGCCATGGCGAAGGTCTACGTGCGGCTGCTGCCGTTCACGATGATCGCGTATTTCCTGGCCTATGTGGACCGCATCAACGTCAGTTTCGCGGCGCTGACGATGAACAAGGATATCGGGTTGTCGGCGGCGGCGTTCGGGTTTTCCGGCACGCTGTTCTACATCGGCTATGTGCTGTTCGAAGTGCCGAGCAACCTGGCGATGGAGAAGGTGGGCGCGCGGTTGTGGATCGCGCGGATCATGATTTCCTGGGGCGCGGTATCGGGTGCCACCGCGCTGGTGGGGGGCGAGACGGGGTTTTACGTCGTGCGCTTCCTGCTGGGGGTGGCGGAGGCGGGGTTCTTCCCGGGCATGATGCTGCTGTTCACGTACTGGTTCCCGGAGCATCACCGCGCCCGCATCGTCGCCGGGTTTACGGTGGCGCTGCCGCTGGCGATCGGGCTGGGGGCGCCGGTTTCCACCGCGATCATGGAGCTGAACGGGATGTTCGGGCTCAAGGGATGGCAGCTGCTGTATGTTTTCGAGGCGGTGCCGACGGTGGTGCTGGGCGTGGTCACGCTGTTTTTTCTCACCGACCAGCCGGCGCAGGCGACGTGGCTGACGCCAGCGGAGCGGGGCTGGCTGGTGGAGGAGCTGAGCAATGAGCGGCGGCAGAAGGACACGCACCGGGCGTTCAGCATCGCGGAGATGATGCGGAACCCGCAGGTGTTGTGGATGTCGCTCAACTACTTCGGGATTGTGACGGGGAGCCTGGGGATGGCGATGTTCATCCCGCAGATCATCAAGCAGCTCGGCTTCAGCAACATGAATGTGGGTTGGCTGACGATGATCCCCTATTTGATCGGGGCGGTGAGCATGCTGGTGTTCGGCTGGTCATCCGACCGGCGGCAGGAGCGGCGGTGGCATCTGGTGATCGCTTCGGTGTTCGCCGGCGCGGGGCTGCTGATTGCCGGGCTGACGATGGGCACGATGTGGTCGCTGGTGGGGATGTCGCTGGCGGCGGCGGGGTTCTACGGCTCGAAGGGGCCGTTTTTCGCCATGCCGGCGATGTTCCTGTCCGGCTCGGCGCTTGCGGCGGGGCTGGGGTGGATCAACTCGCTCGGGAATATCGGCGGCGCCGTTGGGCCGTGGATGGTGGGGCTGGCGCGCGATGCGACCGGGAATTTCGCGACGGGGCTGTATCTGTTGACCGCGTTCAGCGTGCTGTCCGCGGTGGTGGCCGGGTTCTTCATCGACCCGCCGCGCATCATCGTGCGGGGACAGCGGATGGCGGCGGAATAGCGGCGATAGGGGAGCTCTGGCGCACCCGGAAGGACTCGAACCTCCAACCCCCAGATTCGTAG
>CAIYPH010000301.1 GCA_903928045.1 uncultured Rhodospirillales bacterium | reverse complement strand
TATCTCGGCCTGCTGCTGGTACCGGTGGTGGCGGGTCATTTCAACACCACCACGCTCTGGGAAGCGGCGTTCCTCGCCGTCCTGCCGGCCGTGCTGACGCTCGACGTGCTGTTCGGCGAGGGGCGGGCGACCCCGGCGCCGCAATTGCGGCCGCGCATGGGGTGAGTTGAGGGGACCGTCACGATAGGCCAGTGTGGCGGCGGATTTGCCAGAGAGCCGCCATGACCGACGTCACCCCGTCCGAGACCCGTCGCGCCGATTACCGCCCGCCCGCCTTCCTGGTCGATACCGTCGACCTGCATATTGCGCTCGACCCCGCGGCGACGGTGGTGCGGTCCCGCCTCGCGGTGCGGCGCAATCCCGCGCATGGTGACGCATCCGCCCCGCTGCGGCTGGATGGTGAGGCGGTCGAACTGCTCTCGGTGCGGCTCGATGGCGCCGAGTTGAGGTCCAACCGCTACACCCTGGCCCCGGATGGCGCGCTGGTGATCGCCGACATGCCGGACGAGGCGGTGGTCGAGATCGCGGTGCGCAACAACCCCGCGGGAAATACCGAGTTGAGCGGGCTGTATCTCTCGGGCGGCAACTACTTCACCCAGTGCGAGGCGGAGGGCTTCCGCCGCATCACCTTCTTTCCCGACCGCCCCGATGTGATGGCGCGCTTCTCGGCCACCATCGAGGCGGATCGCACTGCGGTTCCGGTGCTGCTGTCCAACGGCAATCCCGCCGAGACCGGCGAGGCCGGTGGGCGGCACTGGGCGCGCTGGGAGGACCCGCACCCCAAGCCGGCCTATCTCTTCGCCCTGGTGGCGGGCGACCTGGTTGCGGTGCGCGACAGTTTCACCACCCGCTCCGGCCGCGAAGTGGCGCTGGCGATCTATGTGCGGCGCGGCGATGAGGCGAGTTGCGGGCACGCGATGGAGTCGCTGAAGGCCTCGATGACATGGGACGAGGAGGTCTATGGCTTCGAATACGATCTCGACGTGTTCAATATCGCCGCCGTTTCGGACTTCAACATGGGGGCGATGGAGAACAAGGGGCTCAACGTCTTCAATACCAAATACGTGCTCGCCCGGCCGGAAACTGCGACCGACACCGACTACCAGGGCATCGAATCGGTGATCGCGCACGAGTATTTCCACAACTGGACGGGCAATCGCGTGACCTGCCGGGACTGGTTCCAGCTCTCCCTCAAGGAGGGGCTGACCGTGTTTCGCGACCAGCAATTCTCGTCCGACATGGGCTCGGCGGCGGTGAAGCGGTTGCAGGATGTGCGCCGGCTGCGGGCCGCGCAATTCCCCGAGGATGCCGGCCCCTTGGCGCATCCGGTTCGGCCGGACTCCTACCTCGCGATCGATAATTTCTACACGCCCACCATCTATGAGAAAGGCGCCGAGGTGGTTCGCATGCTGTATCGCATGCTCGGCGCCGAAGGGTACCGGCGCGGCTTGGACCTCTATATCGCGCGGCACGACAACCAGGCGGTGACGATCGAGGATTTTGTCACAGCCTTGCAGGATGGCGGCGGGCAGGATTTGTCCGCGTTCATGGCGTGGTACGGCCAGGCCGGGACGCCGGAGGTGAGCGTTAGCGACGCGTATGACGCGGCGGCCCGCTCGTACCGTTTGACCCTGCGGCAGAGCACCAGCCCGACTCCCGGCCAGCCAGAGAAGCAGCCGCTGCCGATTCCGGTGGCGGCGGGGTTGATTGGCGTCGATGGCAGCGAGGTGGCGGCGACGCGGATGCTGTTGCTGGATCAGGCCGAGCAGGTTTTCACCTTTGAGGATGTCGGGCAGAGCGTGGTCCCCTCCCTGCTGCGGGGGTATTCGGCGCCGGTGAAGCTCGGCGGGCTGTCGCGGGAGCGGTTGCTGGTGTTGGCGGCGCATGACAGCGATCCCTTCGTGCGCTGGGAGTCGTTCCAGCAATACGCGACCGCGCTGATGCTGGAGATGATCGCGGACGTGCAGGCCGGGCGGGCATTGGCGATGGATGCCGGGCTGCTCGCCACGCTCAGCGCCAATCTGGCCATCCCCGATCGGGCCTTTGCGGCGGAGGCGTTGGCGCTTCCCGGGGCGGCGTTCGTGGCGGACCAGATGGCGGTGGTGGATGTCGAGGCGATCCATGCGGTGCGGTCCTTTCTGCGCGCGGGGATCGGGGCGGCGCTGGGGAGCGAGTTGCGGGCGGTGTATGATGTTCTCGCCGATTCCGGGCCGTATCGGCCGGATGGGGCCTCGATCGGGCGGCGGGCTTTGCGCAATGCGTGTCTCTCCTATCTGGTGGCGGCCGGCGATGATGGGCTGGCGGCGGCGCAGTTCGAGGCGGCGGGCAATATGACGGACTCGCTGGCGGCGCTGGTCGACCTGGCCGGCGGGGATTCGCCGTGGCGGGTGCCGGCGCTGGAGACGTTCCATCGGCGGTGGCGGGGCGAGGAGTTGGTGATCGACAAGTGGTTCACCATCCAGGCGACGTCCTCGCGTGCCGATACGCCCGACGTGGTGCGGGCGTTGATGGGCCATGCGGATTTTGACCTGCGCAACCCCAACCGGGTGCGCTCGCTGATATCGGCCTTCGCCTCGGCCAATCAAATTCGGTTCCATGACCGGAGCGGGGCGGGCTATCGGCTGCTCGGTGATACGCTGATGGCGCTCGACCCGATCAACGGGCAGACGGCGGCGCGGATGATCAATCCGCTCGGGGCCTGGCGGCGGCAGGATGCCGGGCGCCAGACGTTGATGCGGGCGGAGCTGGAGCGGCTGCTCGGGCTGCCCGGGTTGAGCCGGTATTCGTACGAAAAGGCGTCGAAGTCGCTCGAACCCGGCTGATCAGCGGTCGAGCGTGTAGAGGCGGAAGTTTTCGTCGGTCCAGGCGCCGGTGAGGGTGGCGACTTCGTTTGCCTGCAGGCCGCGGGCGGCGAGGGCGGCGATCTCGGCCGGGGTCAATTCCCAGGTTGAGACCAGAAGCGAAGCCGGGCCGGCGAGGCGGGCCAGGCGGTCCGGCAGCATGGGGCGGGTGAAGCCGTCCCGCGCGGTGGTGAAGACGGCGCGGGGGGCGGTGCAGGCGCATTCGGGCATGGTGATGTCGCGCGCGAGCAGGGCGGCGACGGCGGCGGTCTCGGCGTCGGGCACGCCGATGAGCGGGCGGGCGGCGTAGGGGGAGGCTTCGATCCAGCGCGCGGTGGCGAGGGCCATCGAGAAGGGCTGGTGCCATTGCAGAAAGAGCGCCTCGCCGCCGCCGATGGCGCCGAGGGCGAGGAGGACCGGCAAGAACCGCGAGCGCCCGGCGCCGCGCAGGCGGGCCATCCACAGGCAGGCGAGGAAAGCGGTGAAGATGATCCCCCAGTGGCGCACCGCAACCGCATACAGGAGGTGGCCGAGCAGCACGGCACCGGCCGAGGTGGCGAGGAAGACGAGAAGCGCCGCGCGATCCCGCCGCAGCACCAGGGCGGCGGCGGTGAACAGCGCGATGGCGACGACGAGATACGGCAGCACTTCAAGCATCCCCGCGCGCTCCGGCGGGAAGAGCAGGAACTCCCAGGACAGCGGGGTCAGCCGCACCGGGGCAAGCCCGATGGCGAAGCGGATGGCGGTTTTTACGAGATGGCCGGGGCTCAGCGCGGCTTCCAGCGGATGGGTCATCTCCCGGCTGATGTCCGGCGCCGGCCACACCGTGGCGGCGGCCAGCACGAAACCCGCCGCGGCGAGCAGCGCCGGCAGCACCGGCCGCGTCCCGGCGCGCAGCCGCTCCACCAGATATTCCAGCGCCAGCACGCCGGCGAGAATGGTGCAGTAGACATGCGTGTTGGCGAGCAAGGCCAGCAGCACGGCGTTGCGCCACACCGCCTGCGGCGCCGTGGCGCGGCTGTGCGCGTAGAGCAGGGCGAGCAGCAACCCGATGCCGTAGTTGCGGCTGATCACCGTGTATTCGAAGCCCAGGAAATACCCGCCCAGCAGCAACGCCCGCTCCAGCCAGGTGAACGGCGAAACCAGGCCGACCAGCCCGATAGGGGATGTCCCGATCTCTGTTGAAATTGGCCGATCGAGCGCTGCTGGTTTGGACGTTATGCTGCGGCGCTCTGCCGTGCAAGAACTGGTTTGATGGTGTGCCTGGCGCCATGAGCGGC
>CAIYPH010000300.1 GCA_903928045.1 uncultured Rhodospirillales bacterium | reverse complement strand
AGGGCTGCATGCTCTACGAACTCATCCCCAACATGCCGGAGCACAGGCTCGCCCCTCTCATGATGGCCTTCGCCAAGGCCGTCTCACAGGCCAGCCAATTTAACGGGCTATTTGCATAGACGAAATGAGGGGGTGGTTGAGCCCACAGATAGGCATCGGTCGACCGCAGGTAGCCCTGGCTGTCCACCGATTCATGAAAATTAGCGTAGAGGCTGGTGAGCTGGGTGCATTTGAGGAAGGGCGCGACGATCGGCAGATCGAGCGACACCATCGCCCTAAACGTGTGCGGCCGAATGAAGTTATCGACGTCGACCACGAAGTAGAACTCGCATCCAAGCGCCAATGCCTGGCTCATGCTCTCCTGCCGAATGCGCCCAAGCACCGAGAAACGCAGGTGGTTCCACTCATGCACCGCAAAATCCTGCACCCGCTCAGCGACATCGGAGCGGTCGAACACCACACCGGCATAGCGGTGGCCGGCCCGGGCCAGCCACTCCTCCAGGATCTCCGCGGTATCGTCGGTGTTGTTGTTGGTGCGCACGTAGAGCGCGATGCGGTCGGCTGGGTAGTCCAGCGCCTCGATGCAACGGAGAAAAAAGCGCAACTGGCCGGCCTTCTGCTTCGCGAGAATGGCCAGCAATACCTTCGGCAGGGGGCGATCCGGCATGATATCCACAGGTGGTGACAGCGTGCGACCCTAGCGCACCGCCGCCGGCCGCGCCACCGCGCGAGGCCGCGCCGCCGTGCGGGACTTCAGCCACCGCCGCACCAGCGCGACCGCAAGCACCGCCGCGGCACTTGCCGCCACCAGCGCCGAGGGCCGCCACGCCGTAAGATCGAGGTTGGACATCAGCACCCGCATGGCGGGAATATGTGTCGCCACGCCAAACCAGCCGGCCTCCAGCAGCGCGGTGGCCACAGGCACCACCGCCAGCAGCCCCACCAGCAGCGCCGGCCGCGCCTGAAACCGCCGCGGGGCCAGCCGCCACAATCCGAGCCAAACAAATACGCCTAGCGCGAAGGCAGCATCCGCCACGCCGGCCTTGGATTGCAGGAAGTAGTGGAACAGCGCCAGCACGGTGATGGGGAACACCAGGCGATGGAGCGTCTTCCAGCGCTGGCGCAGCTTCTTCTGCCAGCCGTCGGTCGAGGTCACCATCAGCGCGACCAGGCCAAGCAGCGTGACGAAGCCAATGGTGAGGTAGAAGCGCAGCACGATTTCGCTGACCACGAAGCTCAGGCTCCAGCGGCTGTCCCAGGCGTAGAGCACGAGATGGGCGACGGCGTAGCAGGCCGCCCCCACGCCGAGCATGCGGCGCAGAATCACGACGCGCGGCCAGTCCCACACGGCACGCAAGGGCGTCACCGCGAGGGAGGCAAGCAGGAAGCGCACCGCCCAATCGCCGGTTCCGTGGATCAACTGGGTGATCGGGCGGGCGCCGAGCATGCCCATGAGGTAGGCGGCGGCGAGGTCCACCGCCGGCCACATCAGCACCAGCAGCACGACGAGTTTGAGGGCGGAAAACCGCCCCGCCGGATCGCGCCACACCGCCAATTGCCGCATCATCGCCCGCACTCCAAGCATGTGCGGGAGAGACGCGGCAGGGGGCGCGGCGTTACGCTCAAACGCCCGCCTTCTGCAGGGCGGCGACGTAGCCGCGGTTCCAGGTCGGGCAGATCATCACCTCGTTGATGACGACGTGCCTGGGCAGGCAGGCGATGTAGCGGATGAGATCGCCGACATCCTCCTTCTGCGCCATTTTCGCGCGGTCATCAGCGCTGACCGGCACCGGGCGCTTGTCGAGAATCGGGGTGGCCACCTCGCCGGGCAGCACCGCGGTGCAGCGGATGCCGTTGATGCATTCCTGCATGTTGATGGTGTGGCAGGCCGCCACCACGCCATGCTTGGCCGCCACATAGGCCGGCCCGCTCATCAGCCCGACCCAGCGGCCGGCCATCGAGGCGGTGACGATGATCTGGCCATCCTGCTGCTTGCGCATCATCGGCAGCACGGCGATGGCGCCATAGAACACGCTGTCGAGATTGCCGTGCAGCACGGTGTCGATCCCCTCCGGCGAGATCTTGTCCCAGGAGCGGTCAAGGATGTTGATGCCGGCATTGGCGACGAAAATATCCAGCCGCTTGAACTTCTTCTTGATCCAGTCGGCGATGCCCTGAACGGCGGCGGCGTCCGTCATGTCGCCGGCCTTCACATGCGCCGTGCCCCCCGCCTCGGCGATCCGCCCCGCCACCTCCTTCAGCGGCGCCGTCCGCCGCCCGGTCAGCACCAGCGTCGCCCCCTCCGCGGCGAGCGCCATCGCCGCCCCCTCGCCGATGCCGGTGCCGGCGCCGGTGACCCAGACGATCTTGCCATCAAGCTTGCCCATGACTCTCTCCCTTCCTGCCCCCCGCCACCGGCCTCAAGGCTGTGATCCTGGGCGCCGCGACGATAGCGCCAAGGACTGCCGCAGGGAAATCGCCGCTATGGCGTATAGGTGAGCTGCAGCCCCCCGTGATGGTCATTGCCAAGATGGAACTTGGCGCCGAGATACCCATCCGCCGCAGCAAAATGCAGGTCAATGCTGCCTGCGGTTCCAACCACGCTCAGAGTATTGCCGGCAAAATGCCGCGAAACCAGCCCACCGATCCCGATCAAGTCAATCACGTCGGTCGCCACGAACCCGGAAATCACCGCGCCGACCGGTGCGCGCACGGCCATAGTCTCGTTCGGCGTCTGAGTCGGATCGGTTGGGCGAATGAACGCGACGGAGCCGCCACCAATCGTGGCGCCGACATCCAGCACCGCACCCGGCATGATGCCGATCGCGCCATCCCCCGCGACCGGGGCCGCCAGCGCAAGTTTGCCACCCTCCGCAATGAGTTGCCCGGCGTTGTTGATCCCCGACGCCTTCAGCATGCCACTGCCGCTCAGCGATGCATCCTGTGCGATGTTGATGTTGCCATGCCCAAGTGCGGCTGCGCCGACGTCACCGACATTGATATTCCCCGCGACCCCAGCAGCGAGCGTTCCGGTGCCGCTGATTGACAGGTAGCTTGCATCGTCCGCCTCGCCATCCACCCGCAACTGTCCCGAACCGAGCAACGCGATGTTCGTGCCGTTGAGCAGCGTGTTGTACCCGTTCATCACCCATTGCGCCTTATCGTCGACGCTGATCGCGCGGAAGTTGGTGATCTGGGTTCCGATACCGGACGCGATGCCAACAGTGCTACCCGCGCCAAATTCGAGTAGATCAGCGTTGGGGATTCCCGCCACCGCGCCGGAAATCACCGAGCCTGGAAGCAGCTTCAACAGATTGGGCGCACCATCGTGGAATCGGATAGCCACAGATGGCCAAACACCCGGAACACCTTCCCCGATAATGGTACCGGCATTCACCACGGTCACACCGCCATAATAGGCGAAAATCCCGTCAATCGAGCTGTCTATCAGCCCGCCTGCGAGGTTGTTGACAACCGAACCGGAACGTGTCAACGACTTTGATACAGCCGGGTTTGGAATTTAAGCTCGGTTACGAGGCGATGTTTGAGCGGCGTCATGCTGGGCGTGTCAGGCAGCGCTTGGTGCTGGCCGCGGCCATTCGAGGATCGGCGCGTCGTCGT
>CAIYPH010000299.1 GCA_903928045.1 uncultured Rhodospirillales bacterium | reverse complement strand
CAGCGAATAAAGTTTTTTTGCTTCTTTTTTTTCAAAAAAAGAAGCGCTTCCTTGCCTTCCCATCAGCTCAACTCAATACGGCCGCCGTTCATCGCCACCGCCCCGCCATCGGTTTCCACCTCGAAGGCGATCGAGCCGTCAGGCATCACGGCATGGCGCACGGCGAGCATGCCGCCGGCCATGACGGGGGCGCGGAAGCGGCCGGCGAGGCGCTTGAGGCGGCGCACATCGCCGCCGGCATAAGCGCGCAGCACCTCGCGGGCAGCCAGCGCCCAGGTGGCGGTGCCGTGCAGGATGATGTCGGGCAGCCCGGCCCGCAGCGCCACCGCGCGCTCGGAATGGATCGGGTTCCAGATGCGGGCGCACTCCGTATAGGTGTGCGGCAGGCCGTAATCGGTGGTGATGATCGCGCGCGCGGCATCCGCGGGCGGCGGGGCGGGCGGATCGGTGAGGTAGGGCGGCGGGGTGCCGACTTCCTCGGCGTCACATGCGACGTCGCGCAGGATCGAGCCGGACCAGGTTTCGCACAAAGTCTCGCCGCTATCGGCGTCGGACGAGGTGATGAGGGTGGCGATCAGCGTGCCGGCGCGGGTGACCTTCATGTAGCGGATTTCGCTCGCCACCTTCACCCGGGTTTCGGCGCGGAACGGGCGGTGAAACACCGAATCCTGGAAGGCGTGCACGCCGCGGATACGCTCCTCCGGCGTGAGGCCGAGGCTGGTGGCGCGGCTGATATCGCCCGAGAGGATCCATTCGAGCCCGGTGCAGAAGGTGGGCGGCACGGCGGGGCCGCTGGGCTGGGCGTCATCCAGGCACAGCGCACGGTCAAACCCGAGGCCGGCAGCGTAGGCCAGCACCCAGCGTGTATCGACATCGGCGGTGACCTCGGCGCGGCGGCCGAGCGTGGCACTACGAACGGGCATGCGGCCATCCCTTTCCGGCATGAAGGTGAGCAAGTGCGGCCTCGGTATCCTCGCCGGCGGCGGGCGCGGCGCGATGCACCCGGACCGGCGTATCGGCCATGCGGATCGGCGCCGGGATCACCCGCTGCACCGCGGTGGCCCCTTCGGGCGGTGTCACCGCGGTGTTGCGCGCGGCGAGGTGCGGATGGGTGAGGATCTCCTCCAACTCCTGCACCGGCGAGGTGGGGATGCGCGCGGCATCGAACTTCGCGAGCCAGGTTTCCGAGGGTTCCGCCTGGAAGATCGGGATCAGGATCGCCTCCAGCTCCTTCACGTGGTTGATGCGCGCGCCGCTGGAGGAGAAGCGCGGGTCCTGGTTGAGGTCCTCGCGGCCAATCACCCGGCACAGGGATTCCCACAAAGGCTGCGCGGCGGCGACCACGGTGATGTAGCCATCGGCGGTGGCGAACACGTTGTAGGGCGCGGCATTGGCGGTCTTGCGGAGGTGGTAGCGCGGCGGGTTGGCGCCGGTGGCGAAATAGCCAGCGGTTTCCATCGGCATCATCGCCAGCATCGAATCGAGCAGGGCGAAATCCACCATCTGGCCACGCCCGGATTTCTCCCGCGCGGCGATGGCGGCGAGGATGCCGATGGTGGCGTAGAGGCCGGTCGAGATATCGGCGGCGGCCATCGGCACCCGTCCCGGGCGCCCTTCCGGCGTGGCCGTCAGCAGCATCATGCCGGACATCGCCTGGGCGATCAGGTCCATCCCGGCGCGATGGGCGAGCGGCCCCTCGATGCCGAAGCCGGTGATCAGGGCGTAGATCACCCGCGGATTGCGGGCGGCCACCGCCTCATAGCCGAGGCCGAGCTTGGCGATGGTGCCCGGGCGGAAATTGCTGATCACCACATCGGCCGCCGCCGCCAGGGCCAGGCAATCCGCCCGGCCGGACTCGCTGTCGAGATCCAGCGTCACGCTGCGCTTGTTGCGGTTCATCTGGTTGAACAGGGCGGATTGCCCGGCGGCCAAAGGCGGCGACAGGCGTTGGTCATCGCCGCCGCCGGGGCGTTCGATCTTGATCACGTCAGCGCCGAGATCGCCGAGGATGGCCGCGCAATAGGGGGCCGCCACCCATTGACCAATCTCGAGGACCTTCAGCCCATCCAGCGCTCCGGCCATGCCGCCCGCCTCCCGATATTTCATATTATGAGAAGAGTGTTCTCACATCATGAAAGCTTGTCAAGCCCTCCCGCCACGGCCAACACTGTCCTCCGCCCCGCAACCGGATGCCAAAGTGACCGAACCGCCCGAACCGAACCAGACCAAAGGCGCCCAAAGCCTGCATCGCGCGATGCAGCTGCTGGCCGCCGTCGGCGAACACAACGTCACCGGCATCCGCCTCACGGAGCTCGCGCAAGTCACCGGCCTGCACGTCGCTACCACCCATCGCCTGCTCAGCGCCCTGGTGCGCGAGCAGATGGTCGCCTTCGATGTGCACTACACCAAGCGCTACTTCCTCGGCCTGCGCCTGCACAGCCTGGTCGACCTCGCGCGCTACTCCGCCCTGCGCGCCAAATTGCGCGATTTCCTCGCCGCCATCGTCATCGAGACCCGGGCCATCGCCTACCTCTACGTCCCGCTGCTCAACGACACCATCGCGCTCGACGTCGTCGAATACCCCCGCGCCCCCCGCGGCCTCGTCTCCGAAATCGGCCGTCGCCTGCCGATGGGCATCGGCGCCGGCAGCATCGCCCTGCTTGCAGCCATGCCGGATGCCCGCGCCCGTGCCCTGGTTTCGGCCAACGCCGCCCGCTACGACGAATACTCTGGCCTTACCGAGGCGGCCGTCTGGCGCTCCATCGACGAGGCCCGCGCGACCGGCTACGGCATCACCCTCGAACAGGTCGCGCGCGGCTTCATCGGCGTCGGCCTCGTCATCCGCAATGACCGCGGGGAGGCGGAGGCCGCGGTCACCGTGGTCGGCACGCTCAAGCGCATGACACCGGCGCACGTCGAGGCCTGTCTCGAAATCACAAGGCGCCACGTCGCTGCTCTCGGGCCGATCGATCTGACCACGCCGCCGCTCTAAGTCGTTATTATTTATCGAATAAGCAAGGCAAGCGCTTCTTTTTGAAAAAAGAAGCAAAAACTTTTTGATCCGCTTGGCTCGGTGCCTCTCTGGCAGGCTCCGTATCAGGCGAAGAGAAATTTTTTGGTTCTTTTTCAAAAAAGAACCGCTTCCTTACCTCCGCGGCACCTATGACATTCCTATAAACCGCGCCCCCGCATCCCATCGCTTTCCACCCGCCCGCGGCGTCACTCTGCGCCACTCGCAACGATGGAGCGCATGACGTGTTGGACTTTCTCTGTCTCGGCGGCGGGCTGATCGGCTTCGCCGCCTGCTTCGCCTATGTCGTGCTGTGCGAGCGGCTCTAGCCATGACCCTCGATCTCGCCCTCGGCGCGCTCGTCACCATCGGCCTGGCCATCTACCTGGTCGCCGCCCTGCTGCACCCCGAACGGTTCTGAGGCAGCCATGACCCTGCTCGGCTGGAGCCAGATCCTCCTTTACGTGCTGCTGATCATCGCGCTCACCCGCCCGATCGGCCGCTATCTCCATCACCTCGCCACCGCCGCGGCGATGCCGGGCGAAACCCTGCTCTACCGCATCGCCGGCGTTGATCGCCGCCAGGAGCAAAGCTGGCAGCGCTACGCCGGCGCCATGCTGATGTTCAAGGTCGCCTGCCTCATCCTCGCCTACGCCCTGCTGCGCGCCCAGACCCTGTTGCCCCTGAACCCCGCGGGGCAGGACGTGATCACGCCCGATCTCGCGCTCAACACCGCCATCAGCTTCCTCACCAACACCAACTGGCAGTCCTACGGCGGCGAAACCACCATGAGCCATCTCTCGCAGATGGCCGTCCTCACGGTGCAGAACTTCCTCTCCGCCGCCGCCGGCATCGCCATCGCGTTTGCCGCCATGCGCGGCTTCGTCCGCCGCTCCGCCCGCACGCTCGGCAATTTCTGGGTCGATCTCACCCGCCTCATCGTCTACCTCCTGCTGCCCGCCTGCGCCGTGATGGCGCTGGTGCTGGTCTGGCAGGGCGTGCCGCAAACCCTGCTCGGCAGCGTCGAGATCTCAACCCTCGAAGGCCCCGCCCAGACCATCGCCCTCGGCCCGGTCGCCAGCCAGGAGGCGATCAAGATGCTCGGCACCAATGGTGGCGGCTTCTTCAACGCCAACTCCGCGCACCCCTTCGAGAACCCCACCGCGCTGACCAACTTCCTGCAGATGCTGGCGATCTTTTCCCTCGGCGCCGGCCTCACCCACTGCTTCGGCCGCCTGGTCGGCAACACCCGCCAGGGCTGGGCGATCTTCGCCGCCATGGGCGTGATGTTCCTCGCCGGCGTCGCCGTGCTCTATGCCTCCGAGGCCGGCACCAACCCGCTGCTGGCCGGCATCGACCCCGGGCTTGCAGCGGCGGGGAACTGGGAGGGCAAGGAACTCCGCTTCGGCATCGCCATGAGCGCCCTGTTCGCCACCATCACCACCGCGGCCTCCTGCGGCGCGGTCAATGCGATGCATTCAAGCTTCCTGCCGCTCGGCGGCATGGTGCCGCTGATCAACATGATGCTCGGCGAAATCATCTTCGGCGGCGTCGGCTCCGGCCTCTACGGCTTCCTCCTCTTCGCCATCATCGCCGTCTTCGTCGCCGGTCTGATGGTCGGCCGCACGCCGGAATATCTCGGCAAGAAGATCGAGGCCCGCGAGGTCAAGCTCACCATGCTCGCCGTGCTGTGCCTGCCCCTGGTGATGCTCGGCT
>CAIYPH010000298.1 GCA_903928045.1 uncultured Rhodospirillales bacterium | reverse complement strand
CCCACCTCGTGCTCGGCTTTCTCGACCCCGCCAGCTTCCTCGGCGGCCGGGCCAGCCTTGACGTATCGGCCGCCGAAAATGCGCTGGACCGGCTGGCCGGTGAGTTGGGCGTGAGCCGCATCGAGGCCGCCGAGGGCGTGCACCGGGTGGTGAACACCAACATGGCCGAGGGTATCAGGCTGGTCTCGGTGCGCCGCGGCGTGGACCCGCGCCGTTTTGCCCTGCTCTCCTTTGGCGGCGCCGCCGGGTTGCATGTGGCCGATGTGGCCCGCCAGCTCGACTTGTCCCGCGTGATTGTGCCCCGCGTCGCCTCGGTGCTGTCGGCCTGGGGGATGCTGGCGACCGATCTGCGTTTCGAGGTCAGCCGCACCCATATCGGCGATGCCGGGCGGCTCGACGGGGCGGCGGTGAAGCGGATGTTCGACGAGATGGAGGCGGAGGGCCGCGCCCGGCTCGCCGCCAGCTACGGCGGCGAGGTGCGGATCGAGCGGACGGTGGAGATGCGCTACGGCGAGCAGATCTTCGAAATCGCGGTGCCGCTGGGGGGCATCGACTGGGACGTGGCGGACCCGCTGCCGCAGATCGTCGAGCGGTTCCATGCCCGCCACGAGGAGCTCTACACCTACGCGCTGCGCCATCAGGAGGCGGTGCTGGTGAATGCCCGCGCGGCGGTGATCGGCGTGCTGCCCGATCTGCCGCGCGAGCCGAGCCTGCCGGAGCGTCCGGCGGCGGGGCCGAGCGGAATGCGCCGGGTCTATCTCGGCGGCTGG
Organism: uncultured Rhodospirillales bacterium; assembly: GCA_903928045.1. The sequence goes on along the minus strand of CAIYPH010000298.1, from coordinate 5,299 downwards.
ATGGAGGTGCCGGTCTATGCGCTCGACGGGCTGGCCCCCGGCCAGGCGATCGCCGGGCCGGCGGTGGTGGAGTCGGCGTTGACCACTGTGCTGCTGCGGCCGGGCAATCGCGCGACGGTCACGCCGCATGGCTGGCTCGACATCGCGATCGGCACCGGTACTTAGCGGCAGGACGCCAACGGCGGCAAAGTTGAGAAAAGTTTTTTTGGTTCTTTTTGTTCACCAAAAGAACATCCTAGCTGCCCTCGCCTTGCCGTCTCCGCTGCCATCTGCTTGAAGGATTGCAAGAATGTGGTGGCCACGGCCATCCATGCTCAGGGAGAAAATCAATGTCCAACATCAGCCGCCGCGCCGCCATGGCCGGCACCGCCGCCGCACTCGCCGCCCCCGGTGCGCTGCGCGCCCAGGTGAAGCCGCGCCTCACCGCGATCTCCCAGTGGAGCGCCGGCAGCGATGGCGCCGCGATCACCGCGCTCGGCAAGAAATTCGAGGAGCACGGCGGCGTGTGGCAGCACTCCCCGGTGCCGGGCTTCACCACCGAGATGATGAACAAGCTGCGCGCCCAGATCATGGCCGGCGATCCGCCTGCCTGCTCGCAGCTGAAGGGCCCGGAAATCGGCGCATGGTCGAAGATCGCCCCGACCGTCAACCTCGACGCCATCGTCGCCGCCGCCGGATACGAGAAGGTGGTCGCCCCCGATCTCGCCCGCCTCCATAAGCCCGGCGGCAAGTGGTCCGCCCTGCCGCTGCAGATCTACAGCACCAACATGCTGTTCCTCTCCAAGCGCGCGATGGACAAGGCCAAGGCCGACAAGACGCCGGTGACCTGGGCCGATTTCAACGCGCTGGCCGAGAAGATGAAGGCCGGCGGGGTTGCCCACCCCATCGCCAATGGCGGCACGCGGCCGGATGACGGCCAGAAATTCGAGGCCGCGCTTGCCGGCATCAGCCCCGCCGCCTATCGCGCCGCCTGCATGAACCTCGACGAGAAGGCGCTGCGCGGCCCCGAGATGAAGGCGGCCTTCGCCCAGGTGCGCAAAATCGCCGATTGGATGGACCCCAACACCGCCGCCCAGCATTTCTCCACCAATCTCCAGCGCTTCATCGCCGGCGACATGGGCATGCTCATCATGGGCGGCTGGGCGCAGGGCGTGCTGGTGAATGCTGGCTTCAAGCTCGACGATTTCATGATCGTCCCCGGCCCGTCGGACAACGCCAAGCCGGTGTTCCTGCTCAACGCCGATGCCTTCATTTTCTGGCAGCGCAAGGAGGCCGATCTCCAGGCCGGGCAGAAGCTGATGGCCGAGCTGGTGATGGATCCCGCGATCCAGACCATGTACTCGCAGATCACCGGCTCCATCCCCGTACGCACCGACGTCGATCTCTCCGGCCCCGGCTGGTCCGACGGCCAGCGCCGCACCGCCGCCGCGCTGAAGGAGTCGGTAGCCGCCAACCAGGCCGTGCTGAGCCTCGCCCATAACATGGCGCAGGAGAACGGCATGACGGCGGCGATGATCGATGTCATCACCGAATACGTGAAGAACCGCGCCATCACCCCCGAGCAGGCGGCGAACCGCCTGGCCGAAGCGGTGGAGGGCGCGCGTTGAGCCACGCCGCGCCGGCAGCGGCGCGGCCCCTGTTCGCCTTCTTGAAGCGGCTGCCGGAATTCCTGGTGATCTGGGTGCCGCTGCTGCTCTCGGCCGGGCACGTGGTGGTGTTCACTGCGTGGACGACGTGGATCTCCTTCACGCCGTCCACCCTGGTGCCGGTCGATGGCTTCGTCGGCTGGCGCAACTACAGCAGCGTGCTGGCAACGCGGAACTGGAAGATCGCCTTCGACAACCTGCTGCTGTTCGGCGCCGGCTTCGTCATCCTCACCGCCATTGTGGGCCTGGTGCTGGCGATCATCCTCGACCAGCGGATCCGCGGCGAGAACGTGCTGCGCTCGATCTTCCTCTACCCGATGGCCGTCTCCTTCGTGGTGACCGGCACGGTATGGAGCTGGCTGCTCAACCCCGGCATGGGCGTCCAGAAGCTGGTGAATGACTGGGGCTGGACGAGCTTCCGCTTCGACTGGCTGATCGACCGCGACATGGCGATCTGGACCATCGTGATCGCCGCGATCTGGCAATCCTCCGGCTTCGCGATGGCGTTGTTCCTCGCCGGGCTGCGCTCGGTGGAGGCCGATCTCATCAAGGCCGCGCAGATCGATGGTGCAGGGCCGGTGCGCATCTACACGCGGGTGATCCTGCCGACGCTGTGGCCGATCGTCATCGCGGTGATGGTGATCCTGCTGCAATTCGCCATCAAGACCTTCGACCTCGTTCGCGCGCTGACTGGCGGCGGGCCAGGCATCGCCACCCAGCTGCCGGCCCTCGTGGTCTATGATTTCATGTTCCAGCGCGGCCATCTCGGCCGCGGCTCGGCCGCCGCGGTGCTGATGCTGCTCACCTTGCTTGGCGTGCTGCTGCCCTATGGTGCGTGGAAATACTATCAGCGCCGGAGGGAAGCCCGTGCGTAACGCCTCGCTCTCCCGCGCGCTGCTCTACGGGTTGGCCTTCCTGCTGGCCTTCCTCTACCTCGTGCCCCTCGTGGTGGTGCTGCTGAACTCGGTGCGCACCGCCGAGGAGATCGCGCAGACCTCGATGATCGGCTGGCCGCGCAGCTGGGCCTTCCAGAACTACGTGGCCGCCTGGGCCGATTACTGCATCGCGCAGACGTGCTCCGGCATCCGGCCCTATATGCTGAATTCCGCGCTGGTCACCCTGCCGGCGACCCTGCTCTCCACCCTGCTCGGCGCGGTGGCCGGCTACGCGATTTCGCTGTGGCGCTTCAAGGGCGATGCCTGGATCTTCGCCCTGGTTACCCTCGGCGTGTTCCTGCCCGAGCAGATGCGGCTGATCCCCTGGACCATCGTGCTGCGTGACGTGGGGCTGACCAACACGCTGGCGGGGCTGGTGATGATCCACACCGTGCAGGGCCTGAGCTTCACCACGCTGTTCTGCCGCAACTACTACATCGCCATTCCCGCCGACCTGATGAAGGCCGCGAAAATCGACGGCGCCGGGTTCTTCCGGATTTTCTACCGCATTGTGCTGCCGCTCTCGCCGCCGATCCTGATCGTGACCGTGATCTGGCAGTTCACCGGCATCTGGAACGAGTTCCTCTACGGCGTCACCTTCACCACCGGCACCCAGCAGCCGGTGACGGCGGCGCTGATCGCGCTCTCCGCCTCGGTGGCCGACGTGCCGCAGCACGGCATCCAAAGCGCCGCCGTGGTGGTGGCCGCACTGCCGACGCTGCTCGTCTACCTCTTCGGCGGCCGCTACTTCGTGCGTGGCCTCACCGCCGGCGCCGTGAAATAGGGATCACCGCATGTCCGCCCTCGTCATCCGCGACCTGCACAAGCGCTTCGGCACCACCGAGGTGCTGAAGGGCATCAACCTCGATATCGACAGCGGCGATTTCACCGTGCTGGTCGGCCCCTCCGGCTGCGGCAAATCGACCCTGCTCAACATCATCGCCGGGCTTGAGACCGCCTCCTCCGGCGATATCGAAATCGGCGGCCGCCTGGTCAACGCCATCCCGCCCAAGGACCGCGACATCGCCATGGTCTTCCAGACCTACGCGCTCTACCCCTCGATGACCGTGCGGCAGAACATCACCTTCGGCATGGAATGCCGTAACGTGCCGAAGCCTGAGCAGAACCAGGCCGTCGAGCGCGTCGCCAAGCTGCTGCAAATCGAGCCCCTGCTGGCCCGCAAGCCCGCCCAGCTCTCCGGCGGCCAGCGCCAGCGCGTCGCCATGGGCCGCGCTCTCGTGCGCGATCCCAAGCTGTTCCTGTTCGATGAGCCGCTCTCCAACCTCGATGCCAAGCTGCGCGTCGAGATGCGTATGGAAATCAAGCAGCTCCACGCCCGCATCGGCACCTCGATCGTCTACGTCACCCATGACCAGATCGAGGCGATGACCATGGCGACCCGCATCGCGGTGATGCACCAGGGCGAGGTGCAGCAATTCGCTGACCCCGACACCGTCTATAACCGCCCCGCCAACCTCTTCGTCGCCCGCTTCATGGGGGCGCCGCCGATGAACACCGTCATGGCCCGCATCGATGGCGGCGCCGTGGTGGTGGGCGATGTCCGCCTGCCCGCACCCGCCGCCGCCGCGGAGTGGCAGGGGCGCGAGGTGGTGCTCGGCATCCGCCCCGAATGCATCGCCGAACCCACCCGCCTGTTCGGCGACGGCAGCGCCCCCATCGTCATCACCGCCCCGGTGGAGATGACCGAGCCGACCGGCGCCGAGACCATCGTGGTGATGCGGCTGGGCGGCGAGAAAGTCCTCGGCCGCGTCGCCCCCGATATCCGCCTCGCCAACGGCGCGGCGGCGCGTTTCGCCGTCGATACCCGCAAGCTCTGCCTGTTCGACCCCCAGACGGAACGCCTCATCGCATGAGCATGACCCGCTACCCCAGCCTCACCGGCCGCACCGTCATCATCACCGGTGGCGGCAGCGGCATTGGCGCCGCCTTCACCCGCGCCTTCGCCGCCAACGGCGCCCGCGTCGGCCTGATCGACCTCGACACCGACGCCTCGCTCGCTCTGGTCGAGGAAATCGCCGCCACCGGCGCCCCCCGCCCGGTCTTCGCGCGCTGCGACCTGCTCGACATCCCCGCCCTGCAAGCCACCATGGCCGAGCTGCACAGCGCCCTCGGCGATGCCGCGGTGCTGGTCAACAACGCCGCGAATGACCGGAGGCAGGATTTCCTTCAGGTGAGCGAGGCCGAGTTCGACTGGGCACTCGCCGTCAACTTCAAGCACCACTACTTCACCGCCCAGGCCGTGGTGCCGCAAATGCGCCGCCTCGGCTTCGGCTCAATCATCAACATGAGCTCGGTTGCCTGGATGGGCGGCGGGCCACGCATGCAGGCCTATAGCGCCGCCAAGGCCGCCGTGGTCGGCTTCACCAACTCGCTCGCGCGCGACATCGGCCAGTGGCGCATCCGCGTCAACGCCATCGCGCCCGGCATGGTCATCACGCCGCGCCAGCGCGAACTCTGGTACCAGGACGAAAGCCTCATCGCCGCCGGGGTCGCCCGCCAATGCCTGCCCGACGTGATCGCGTCCGAGGATATCGCCGCACTCGGCCTATTCCTCGCCAGCGATGACAGCAAGCTCATCACCAAGCAGTGCTTCCAGGTCAACGGCGGGTCGCGGTGACGGGGGCGGCTGGACAAAGGAAGGCAAGGGGCTCTGCCCCTTGACCCCGCTGGGGGATGATCCCCCAGACCCCATCCGTT
>CAIYPH010000297.1 GCA_903928045.1 uncultured Rhodospirillales bacterium | reverse complement strand
GGGAGGCTGGCGAAGCCAATAGGCCTATCTTGCATCATCGATAGTCTGCCGTTGTGAACGCGAATTTTTACTTGGCTTCGCCGCCTCCGTGGAGGGCGCACAGCAATCGGATAAAAAGTTTTTTGCTTCTTTTTTTTCAAAAAAGAAGCGCTTGCTTGCTTCCTTCACTTAGGCCGCCGCAGCAGCAGACGGACCGAGCCGGGATTGGCCGCGTGGGGGTGGCTGGCGGCCAGTACCAAAGGCCGCAGGGCGGGGAGATTCAGCCAGAGGGGCAGTTCGCGGCGGATGACGCCGCCGGTTTCGCCGGCGCCGCGGCCGGTGATGACTTCGACGCAGCGGACGTGGTCGGCGTGGGCGGCGTGGAGGAAGGCGTGCAGCGCGTGGAAGGCACGTTGGGCGGTTCGGCCGTGCAGGTCGAGCGTGCGGACGGCGGCGAGTTTGCCGGAGCGGAAGCGGTTCCAGCTTGAGTTATCGAGCCCGCCGGGTTGGTTGCCGACGGAGAGGGCGGTGTTGATCGGGGGCGGTTTGCGGGGGGTGAGGGGGTGGGCGGGGTGCTGGATGGGTTCGGGGAGGGCGGTGGTGGGCGGGAGGTCCGGCAGAGCGCGGCCTTCGAGGGGGCGGACGGTGCGGGCATAGGCGGCCCATTCGCGCTGGTCGGCCTCGCTGACCTTTTTCGCCGCCCGTGCCATGGATTGTCAGGCGAGGGCGGCGGGGTCGTCATCCACCAGGAGGACGTGCAGGCGGCGGGGGCCGTGGGCGCCGAGTTCGAGGGTGGATTCGATGTCGGCGGAGCGGGAGGGGCCGGTGACCAGCATGACGTTGCGGGGCATGAAGCCGCCGGAGCGCTGGTCGTGGTTTTCGGCGCGCAGCAGGTCCCAGGCTTCTTCGTAGGCGCCGACGATGCGGCTGGCGCGGAGGACGACGAGGAAGGTGTCGGAGAGGAGATTGAGGGTGGTGGGGCGTTCGGGGGCGGCGGGGAGCATGAGCGTGCCGGTTTCGGCGATGGCGGCGTAGCCGTGTTGGAGGCTGACGAGATCGGTGGGCTGGGCGCGGCCGATGCGCTGGACGAGGAGAGGGCGGGTGGCCCAGGGGATGTCCGCGAGTTCCGGGTGGGGCGCCATGGCGAAATCGGTGGGCAGGTTCTGCGCGGCGAGGTAGTCGGCGACGGCATCGGGGATGGCGGCGAGGTTGGCCACGCGAGCGACGGAGCCGAATTCCTTTTCGATGTTGCGGATGAACAGGGCGATCTGCTCGGGGCGGGAGACGCGGCTGCGGGCGGGGATGAGGTGGCGCGGATGGCCGGCGAGGCGGGCGCGGAGGCCCATCTGTTGGTCTTCCGGCAGGGGGCCGCGCTTGAGGCCGCGGCGGATGGCGTTGAGGATGGTTTCTTTGCTCATCACGCCGGCTCGATCGCGGGGGGGAGGAAGGGTGTTCTTTTTGTGAACAAAAAGAACCAAAAAAACTTTTTGATCCGTTCGATGCCGTTGGCTTGCGTTCCCGGGATGGTTGGGAGCGGTACGCGGCAAGTGAATAAAAGTTTTTTTGTTTCTTTTTTCTCAAAAAAAGAAATCGCTTCCTTCCTCATACCTTGCCCTCCCGCTGCGCGTTGGCGTAGCGCGCGAAGAAGGTCTCGCCTTCCGGCGTTGGCAGATCGCGCCCCGCGGTCCAGCCGGAGGCGAAGGGCAGGGAGGCGAGGCGGCCGTTCTTGCGGCCGAGCCAGCCGAGCACGCGGGCGGCCAGGCCGGTGGCGTGGCGGTAGAGTTGCGGGCGCTTGGCGAACCAGGCCCAGATGGCGAGGTTGCTGCGTATGGCTTGCGGCGAGAGGTGGCGCTCGAACTCGCGTTCCCGCCAATGGCGCATCAGCTTGGGCAGCGGGATCTTTACCGGGCACACGCTTTCGCATTTGCCGCAGAAGGTAGAGGCATTGGGCAGGTGGCCGGCCTGATCGACGCCGATCAGCGAGGGGGTCAGCACCGAGCCCATCGGGCCGGGGTAGACCCAGCCATAGGAGTGGCCGCCGACGGTGAAATAGACCGGGCAGTGGTTCATGCAGGCCGCACACCGGATGCAGCGCAGCATCTCCTGGAACTCGGTGCCGAGCATGTTGGAGCGGCCATTGTCGATCAGCACGACGTGGTATTCCTCGGGGCCGTCGAGGTCCCCTGGCCGGCGGCCGCCGGTGGAGAAGGTGGTGTAGACCGAGAAATCCTGCCCGGTGGCGGAGCGGGCGAGCAGGCGGAGCAGGGAGGTCGCGTCCTCGAGCGTGGGCACCACCTTCTCGATGCTGGCGAGCGCGATATGCACCTTCGGCAGCGTCTGCGTGAGGTCGCCATTGCCCTCGTTGGTGACGATGACGG
>CAIYPH010000296.1 GCA_903928045.1 uncultured Rhodospirillales bacterium | reverse complement strand
TCATCCGCCCCATCGGCGGCTTCGTCACCTCGCTGGCGATGCTGCGCGGACTCGCGGCAAGCTATTATGCGCGCACCTTCTGGGGGCGCCTCTACGGCTTCTGCACCCGGTAGAGCCTGCTCAGCACGTAGGCACGTTCCCCGCGCGTCAGCCCGCACCGCCACAACACGCCGCCCCCGACCGCCGCCAGCACCGCCGTTGCCGGCCATGACACCATGCCGGCCGCCATCGTCAGCAAGGCCGCCACCAGCACCGGCAGCAGCCGCGGCATCTCCTGGCGCACTGGCGGGTAGAGCCGGGCGCACAGGGCCATCCGTACCGTGAACCCGGCGATGACCCGCAGCGTCCAGGCCAGCGCCGCGCCATCGATGCCGGCGAGACCGATCAGTGCCGCCAGCAGCGGCACCGCGATGAGCAGCGTGAGAACGGCCTGCCGAGCGTTGATATCGGGCCGGCCGATCGCGTCGAGCAGCCCCGCGGGCACGGTGTCGAGGCACATGAACAAGGCGCCGAGCCCTAGCAGTTGCAGCACCGTTGCGGCATGGGCGGCAAAATCGGCGCCCAGCCACAGCGACAGCAACGGCAGCGCCGCTGACGTGGTCAGCAGCGTCGGCAGCGCCAGCGTCGCAACAATGGCGAGGCAGCCGAGCCGGAACAGCCGCGCCGCCACCTCCGGCGCCTGGCTGTAGGCGGTGGTGATCGCCGGAAAACCCGACTGCATGATGGCGATCGGCACGATGGAGAAGCGCAGCACGAGATCGAAGGGAGTGGCATACCAGGCCGAGGCGGCGGTCGAGATCACCGCGGCGATGACAAACCGGTCGAGATAGAGCAGCAGCGGCCAGCTCAGGTTGGAGATGGTGAGCCAGCCACCGAACCGTGCGAGCCCGCCCAGCGTGCTCCAATCCGGCCTGGCCATCCGCAGTGCCGGCATGGCCCGCAGCGCGATCCAGGCGTAGCACGCCGTCATCACCGCCCGGCACGCCACCAGCACGGCGATCACCGCAACCAGCGAATCGGCAAACGGCAGCACCGCGAGCGGGCCGAGATAATAGAGCGCCATGATCGGCAGGTTCACCAGATTGGCCGCCGCGAAGCGCTGATAGGCGGACAACACTCCCCACAGCGCGGCATTGAGCACTACGAGCGGCGCCGAGGCACACAGCAGCACCAGCGCATCGCTTACCTCTGCGGCGAGAGCGGGCGGCAGATCGAGGAGATGCAGCGCGTAGTAGCGGGCGAGGATCGCCAGCACCACGCCCCCGACAGCGCCGAGCAGCGTCATCGCCAGCAGCCCGGTCAGCACCGCCGGGGCAGCCTTCGCCTCCTCGCCGACCGCCAGCCGTTCGGCGATCAGCCGCGTCAGCGCCCGGCCAAACCCGAAGTCGAACACTCCGAAAATCCCGATCAGGCTGAGCGCCAGCGAGAACACCCCGAACCGCGACACGCCGAGCGCGGCCAGAAGGAATGGCGTGCTGATGATCGCGACCACCATCGGGCCAAGTCGGCCCAGCAGGTTCCACAGCGTGCCCAGCGCCACCGTGCGCGTCGACGTCAGACGGTCGCGCCGCGCGACCTCTTCGTCCCCTGAGGTTCCATCGGTCATGGGATGGCCACTGAGCACGGCTGCGCGAATCGTGTCCATCCGGCAATCTTCGCTGAAGCCGCGGCTTCGCGCGTTAGGTGCTTGAACCGGCACCGGCTCGCGGCTAGGGTGGCCGTGAAATAGGTGCAAAACACCGGCCGACAATAATCAGCGGCAAGCCTGACGGGCTTGCCGCATATGTTTGGGGAGTGCAACGTGGGGAGCCAATCCGGCCATACCCGCCCGATCGTCGCGGACATCCGGTCTACCGGTGGAGACATCAACTGATGGCGCGCCAGGACAATGCCGCGGGGCCGCTTCTGCGGGTGAGTGACGTTGTGATGCGCTTCGGCGGCATCATCGCCCTGAACGGTGTGTCGTTTGACGTCGAACATGGCGAGATCTGCGGATTGATCGGGCCCAACGGGTCCGGCAAGACCACCATGTTCAACTGCATCAGCGGTATCTACCGCCACTCGCGCGGCGACATCGCTTTCGAGGGCCGTACGACCACCGGAATGCCACGCCACGAGATGGCTGGCCTCGGTATCGGGCGCACGTTCCAGAACGTCGCGCTGTTCAACTCCATGTCGGTCCGCGACAACCTGCTGGTCGGCGCGCATCACCGCGGCAAATCCGGCTTCATCGCGAACGCGCTGCGCCTCGGCAACACGCGCCGCGAGGAAAGCATCGCGCATGACGGGATGGACGAGTTGCTCGACCTGCTCGACCTCCGCGGGGTGGCGGACCTGCCGGCCGGCGGCCTCCCGTTCGGCACCCGCAAGCGCATCGAGCTGGCCCGCGCTTTGATCGGCCGCCCCAAGCTCCTGCTGCTCGACGAACCCGCCGGCGGCCTCAACCACGGCGAGGTGGCCGAACTCGGTGACCTCTTCCGCCGGGTGCGCGACCGCTTCAACCTCAGCATCCTGCTGGTCGAGCACCACATGGCGCTGGTGATGAGCGTATCCGAGAAAGTCGTGGCGCTCGAATTCGGCATGAAGATCGCCGAGGGCACCCCCGAGCAAGTCCGCAATGAGCCGGAAGTGATCCGCGCATATCTAGGTGATACCGCCGATGCCCATGCTGCTTGAGGTCAAGGGCCTGCATGGCGCCTATGGCGAGTCCAAGGTCCTGCACGGGCTCGATTTTTCGGTCGAGGAAGGCGGGGTCACCACGCTGCTCGGCGCCAATGGCGCCGGCAAGACCACCACGCTGCGCGCCATCTCCGGCATGATCCGTACCCAGGGCGAGATCCTGTTCGCCGGCCGGCCGATCCAGGGCATGAAAACCGAGGCGATTGCCGCCCTTGGCATCGCCCATGTGCCGGATGGCCGCGGCACCTTCATGGAACTGACGGTCGAGGAAAATCTCCGCCTCGGCACGTATACGCGCAATGACAAGGCCGGCGTCGCTCAAGACATGATGCGGATGTTCGACCTCTTCCCTCGCCTCAAGGAGCGCCTGCAACAGCAGGCCGGCACGCTCTCCGGCGGCGAGCAGCAAATGCTTGCCATCGCGCGGGCCATGCTGCTGCGTCCCAAGCTGCTGCTGCTCGACGAGCCCTCCTTCGGCCTCGCGCCGCTGATTGTGCGCGAGATATTCGAGATCCTCGGCCGCATCGTGCGCGAATCCAAGCTCAGCATCCTCGTCGTCGAGCAGAACGCGAGCCTCGCGCTGGCCATCGCTGACCGGGCCTATCTGCTGGAAACCGGCCGCTTCGTCATGTCGGGCGCCGCCGAAGACATCCGCAAGGACGAGACCTTGCGTCGTTCCTACCTCGGCTACTGAGGAGCCCGCGCCGCATGGACGGATTAATCCACCAGCTCATCTCGGGCATCGCCTCGGGCGGCATTTATGCCTCCGTCGCGCTCGCTTTGGTCATGATCTACCAGGCCACCCACCACGTGAACTTCGCCCAGGGCGAAATGGCGATGTTCTCCACCTACATCGCCCTCACTTTGATCCAGGCCGGCGTGCCCTATTGGGTCGCCTTTATCATCGTCGTGCCGGTGTCCTTCGCCATTGGCGCGATCATCCAGCGCGTGCTGATGGAGCCCCTCGCCAAGGCGCCGGTGCTCGCCTCGGTCGGCGTCTTCATCGGCCTGCTATTGGTCTTCAACAGCATCGCCGGCTGGATCTTCACCTACACGCTGAAGCCCTTCCCCACGCCCTTCGGCGAGGGCAAGCCACTGTTCGGCGGCTTCGTCTCCCGCCATGAACTGGGCTCCACGGCCATCACGCTGGTGGTGCTGCTGTCGATCTGGGCCTTCTTCCGCTTCACCAAGCTCGGCCTCGCCATGCGCGCCGCCGCCTTCAACCCGGTCTCGAGCCGGCTGGTTGGCGTGCCGGTCGACAAGATGCTCGCCCTCGGCTGGGGTCTCGCCGCCGCCATCGGTGCCATTGCCGGCATGATGGTGGCCCCGGTGATTTTCCTTGACCCCAACATGATGGCCGGCGTCCTGCTCTATGCCTTCGCCGGCGCCCTGCTCGGCGGCATCACCAACCCGCTCGGCGCGGTGATCGGCGGCTTCGTGGTCGGCATCATCGAGAACATCGGCGGCGCCTACATCGTGGGCACCGAGCTCAAACTGTCGATGGCGCTGTTCATCATCGTCGTCGTCCTCGTCCTCAAACCGGCCGGATTGTTCGGCCGAACTCTGGTCAGCCGGGTGTAATGCGATGAACCCAACACTCGGACGGGCTTTTCCGTGGATCTTCTTCGCCGCCGCCGCGGTTCTGCCGATCCTTTTCGCGTCGGACTACCAGCTCCTCCAGCTCACCATGGTCGTGGTCTACGCCATCGCCGTGCTCGGGCTGAACTTGGTAACCGGCTATAATGGCCAGGTCTCCCTCGGCCACGGCGCCTTCTACGCCATCGGCGCCTACGCCACCGCCATCCTGATGGACAAGCTGAACGTCCCCTATTGGGCAACCCTGCCGATCGCCGCGGTGATTTGCGCCGGCGTCGGCTTCCTCATCGGCCTGCCCGCGCTCCGCCTCGGCGGAATGTATCTGGCGCTGACGACGTTCGCGCTCGCCGTCGCCACCCCGCAGCTGCTGAAATACAAGCTGTTCGAGGACTATACCGGCGGCGTGCAGGGCATCTCGCTCGACAAGCCCGAGGCCCCATTCGGCATCCCGCTGAACCCCGACCAGTGGCTCTACCTCTTCTGCCTCGTCATCGGCGGCGTGATCTTCCTCCTCGCCTCCAACCTGGTCGGCGGCCGTATCGGCCGCGCACTCCGCGCCATTCGAGACCAACCCACC
>CAIYPH010000295.1 GCA_903928045.1 uncultured Rhodospirillales bacterium | reverse complement strand
TTCGTGGCGCTGGCCGGCGCGCTGCTGGCCCCGCTGCTCGCGCCCTATGACCCCGACCAGGTGGACGTGCTGCACCGCTTCACGCCCCCCTTCTGGCTTGAGGGCGGCTCGATGGAGCACCTTCTCGGCAGCGACGATCTCGGCCGCGATATATTGAGCCGGCTGCTCTATGGCGGGCGCATCTCGATGCTGGTGGCGGTGGTCTGCGTGACGTCCGATGCCGTGCTGGGCACGCTGATCGGCATGCTCGCCGGCTATCTCGGCGGCTGGGTGGATGCGGCACTGATGCGCCTCGCCGACGTGATGCTGGCGCTGCCCTATCTGCTGATCGCCCTCGTGGTGGTCAGCGTGCTGGGCGCCAGCCTGGTGAACGTGGTGGTGATCATCGTAGCCCTGCGCTGGGCCGGCCTCGCGCGCATCGTGCGCGGCGAGACGCTGGGCATCAAGCAGCGCGACTACGTGGCCCTCGCCCGCGTCGGCGGCGTCGGCCGGGCGGCGATCCTGCTGCGCCACGTGCTGCCCAACGTGATGAACAGCGTCATCGTGGTCTCCACCCTCGGCGTCGGCACGGTGATCCTGTTCGAATCCGCGCTGTCCTTCCTCGGCGTCGGCGTGCCGCCCCCCACCGCGACCTGGGGCGGCATGGTGGCGGATGGGCGGGGCTCGATCGGCAGCGCCTGGTGGGTGTCGCTATTCCCCGGCCTCGCCATCACCGCGGTGTGCCTGGCCTGTAACCTGCTGGGCGACTGGCTCAGGGAAGTATTCGATCCGAAATCAATGCGGGCCTGAAGGCCTGATGCGGGAGGAAGACCATGCGGCGGTTTCTGTTGGCTTCGGCCTTTGCGGCACTGGCGGCGCCGGCGATGGCGCAATCGCTCACCTTCGCCATCAATAATCTTGGCGCCGAGACCTGGTGGCCGCAGGACATCTCTGCCAACAAATACATCACCAGCAACATCGGTGACCCGCTGGTGCGCCTCGGCTCGCCCTACGCGCTGGAGCCGGCGCTGGTGAAGGAATGGACCAGCGCGCCGGACGGGCTCTCCTTCACCTTCACGCTGCGCGACGACGTGCTGTTCCATGACGGCAGCAAGCTCACCGCGGAGGACGTGCTGTTCAGCTACGCCCCCGCCAACGTGGAGAAATTCGTCGGCTTCACCGGCATCAAGGGCGGCAACATCACCGCGCTCGAGGCGCACGGCAACACGGTGGTGATGCGGCTGGGCAAGCCGGTGCCGGGCATCCGCGACAACTACTTCGTGCGCGCCTCGATCTGGCCGAAAGCCTATGTCGAGAAAGTTGGCATCGAGGGCTTCAACAAGCACCCGGTCGGCGCCGGCCCGTTCCGCTTCGTCGAGCACATCAAGGGCCAGCACGTGAAGCTGGCGGCCTGGGAAAAATACTACGGCGACGTGCCCAAGCTGAAGGAGATCACCTTCCGCATCGTTCCCGAGTCCGCCACACGGCTGGCCATGCTGCGGACGGGGGAGGCCGATATCACCTATAACGAGGTGGGCGCCTCCACCGGCGAACTGAAGAAATACGGCTTCCGCGGCCAGGCCTACGGCCAGCCGTTCCAGGCCGCGCTGATCTTCAACTCCCTGCTGACGCTCGATCGCCAGCCCGGCCGCTTCGATGATGTGCGGGTGCGCAAGGCGCTGATCATGGCGGTCGATCGCAAGGTGATCGCCGACGCCGTCTATTTCGGCGCCGCCGTGCCCGCCGCTTTGCCGGTGGTGGCGACCTCGATGCCCTATTACGACCCGAAGTACAAGCCGATGGCGACCGACGTGGCCGGCGCCAAGAAGCTGCTGGCCGAGGCCGGCCACCCCGACGGGATCACCTTCGACTTCATGGCCGGCACCAACAACAAGGACCTCGCGGTGCTGCTGGTCTCCTTCTGGCAGCGCGCGGGCATCAAGGCCAACCTCAATTTGGTCGATCCCGTCACCCTCAGCCGCGCCTGGTGGCAACGCACGGTGCCGGGCGACCAGGTGATGCTGGTCGGCGGCCTCGCCAACGGCATGGCGAGCGCGGTCTACCTCAACTCGAAGTCGGGCGTCGCGATGTATGCCGGCGCCAAGATCGACACCGTCTACAACGAGGGCGCCGCGGTGGTGGACCCTGCACTGCAGGAAGCCTGGCTGCGCGACAAGCTGCTGCCGGTGATGGAGGCGGAATATCCCTACGCCCCGGTGTTGGAATACCAGGAGGGTGTGCTCGGCTTCGGCCCCAAGGTGAAAAGTTGGACCCGGTTCGACCTGCACAGCTTCGGGTTGCAATGGTTGGAGCCGAAGTGAGGGGGGTAGCAAGCGGTTCTTTTTGTGAACAAAAAGAACCAAAAAAACTTTTTATTCCATCGTTGCCGTTGGCTTGCCTCCCGGGATGGCTGGGAGCGGTAGACGCCAAAGGAATAAAAGTTTTTTGCTTCTTTTTTTCAAAAAAGAAGCGCTTCCTTCCGTGTCACCCCCGATGAGCCTGCTCGAAGTCGAAGATCTGCGCGTGGAACTCGCCACCCGCAGCGGCGTCGTCCATGCGGTGGATGGCGTGAGCTTCCACGTCGCCGAGGGCGAAACTCTCGGCATCGTCGGCGAAAGCGGCTGCGGCAAGACGATGACCGCGCTGGCCCTGCAACGCATGCTGCCCCGCCCGGGCGGCCGCATCGCCAGCGGCGCCATCCGCCTCGGGGCTGAGGACCTCATGGCCAAGTCCGAGGCCGAGATGCGCGCCATCCGCGGCCGCGACATCGCGATGATCCTGCAGGACCCGATGTCCTCGCTCAACCCGGTGATGAGCATCGGCGCCCAGGTAGCCGAGCCGATCCGCGCCCATCAACGCCCTGCCCGCAACGTGCTGCACGCCGCCGTCCTGCGCATGCTCGATGCCGTGCGCATCCCCTCCCCCGCCGCCCGCGCCGGGGACTACCCGCACCAGCTCTCCGGCGGCATGCGTCAGCGCGTGGTCGGCGCCATCGCGCTCTCCTGCCGGCCCCGCCTGCTGATCGCCGACGAGCCCACCACGGCGCTCGATGTCACCATCCAGGCGCAGTATCTCGCGCTGTTGAAGGACCTCCAGCGCGACACGGGGGTGGCGATGATCCTCATCACCCATGATTTCGGCATCGTCGCCAAAATGTGCGACCGCGTGGCGGTGATGTATGCCGGCCGCATCGTCGAGACCGCCGATGTGCGCACCCTGTTCGCCCGCCCGGCGCATCCCTACACCCGCGCGCTGCTCGAAGCCTTGCCCTCGATGGAGCACCGCAGCGACCGCCTCAAGGTGATCGACGGCCAGCCGCCCGATCTCCGCGCCCCACCCGCCGGCTGCCGCTTCGCGCCGCGCTGCGCCGTGGCCACGTCAGCCTGCCACACCACCGATCCGCCCGCGGTGGCACTCGGTCCCGGCCACGTCGCGCATTGTCTGCTGGCCGGCAACGCATGACCGCCCCGCTGCTCGAGGTCGATCGCCTGCGCAAACACTTCCCGGTGCGCCGTGGCCTGCCATGGAACCCGCCGCGCCAGGTCCACGCCGTCGATGACGTCAGCTTCACCATCGCCGCCGGCGAGACCTTCGGCATCGTCGGCGAAAGCGGCTGCGGCAAAACCACTTTGTCCCGCGTCATCCTGCTGCTGGAGGCCGCGACCGGCGGCGCGATCCGCTTCGACGGCAAGCCGGTGGAGGGCCTCGCGGGCGCGGAGCTGCTCGCCTATCGCCGCGCCGTGCAGGCCGTTTTCCAGGACCCCACCAGCGCCCTGAGCCCACGCATGCGCGTCGGCGACATCGTCGCCGAACCCCTGCGCGCCACTGGCGACGCCTCTTCCGCCGAGCGCCGCGCCGAGGTGGCGCGCCTGCTCAAAATCGTCGGCCTGCGAGACGGCGCCGCCGACTCCTACCCGCATGAATTCTCCGGCGGCCAGCGCCAACGCATCGCCATCGCCCGCGCTCTCGCCACCAACCCGCGCCTCATCGTGCTCGACGAGCCGATCTCCGCGCTCGACATCTCCATCCGCGCCCAGATCATGAACCTCCTGCGCGACATCCAGGACCGCACCGGCACCGCCTTCCTGCTGATCGCGCATGACCTCGCCGTCGTGAAGCACATGAGCACCCGCGTCGGCGTGATGTATCTCGGCAAGCTCGTCGAAACCGGACCGGCCGATACCCTCTACCGCCGCCCGCTGCACCCCTATACGCGCGCCCTGCTGGCCGCCGCTCTGCCCGCGCGGCCTGATGACGCACCAGGCCCGCCGCCACTCGCCGGCGAATTGCCGAGTCCGCTGGCGCCGCCCTCCGGCTGTCGCTTCCGCACCCGCTGCCCCCTCGCCGCGCCCGGATGTGCCGAGGCCGAACCGCCCTTGCGCGAGATGGCGCACGGCCAGCACGTCGCCTGCCATCTCGCCTAGGCGGGCCTCACGCCTTCCAGCGTTTGACCCCACCGCTGTCGATCTCGAACAGGTCCAGCACGCGGCCCACCGTGTGATCCACCATCTCAGCGATGCTGGCGGGCTGGGCGTAGAAGGCGGGCACGGGGGGAGCGATGATGGCCCCCATCTCCGACAACTGGGTCATCGCCCGCAAATGCCCGGTATGCAGCGGCGTCTCGCGCACCATCAGCACGAGGCGGCGGCGTTCTTTGAGCGTCACGCCGGCGGCGCGGGTGAGCAGGCTCGAAGTCACCCCGGTGGCGATTTCGGCCATGCTGCGCATCGAGCAGGGGGCGATGATCATGCCCCTTGTGCGGAAGGAGCCGGAGGAAATGCTGGCCGCGATGTCTTCCGCCTTGTGGTTGACGGTGGCGAGTGCGCGCACGGCGGCGATTTTGTGGGGGGTTTCGTGGGCGATGGTGATTTCGGCCGAGCGGGAGAGCACGAGATGGCTCGGGATGTCCATCTCGCGCAGGATTTCCAGCAGGCGGATGCCGTAGATCGCTCCTGAGGCGCCGGTGATGCCGATGATGAGCGGTGGATTGGTGGCGTGTGGGCTCATCCCCGGGTTTCGGCGTCCAGCACGTCATCGAGCGCGCGGCGGAGGCGGTGGGCGAGTTCGGTGATTTCGGCTTCGCGGATGATGAGGGGGGGCGCCATC
>CAIYPH010000294.1 GCA_903928045.1 uncultured Rhodospirillales bacterium | reverse complement strand
GCCCAGGGTGCCAGTAATTTTGCGACCTATGATCATGTCACCGGCAAGCTGACGCTGTCTGACAACACGACCAATCCGGCGCATGGGCTCAGCACGCTGAGCTTGCCGAGCGGCATTGCGATTGACACCGGGACAGTGGAGCGCGCCACCGGCAGCGCGGCGTTGACGACCAGCAACGTGGCAGACGCCTACAGCTTCAACGTCTCGATCGGCGCCGGAGTCACCACCGAGGTGGATGTGCCGGCCGATTCTACCCGCACCACGGTGGCCGACCTCGTCAAGGCCGTGCGCGCGGCGGTCAATGCCGCGACGGTGAGCGCGACCGCGCTCAACCACGAGAACGTCGTCTTCCCTGGCAGCGATGGGCACGCGCCGGCCAAGGATTACCAGATTTCGCTTGGCCAGTTGGTCACCGTCTCGCTCAACAGTTCGGGCAAGCTGGTACTCAGCGCCACCGACAAGGTGCTGGGCACGGATGGTGGCGGCAATGTCATCAACAACCTCGCGCTGGCCGATGCCACGCCCAAGGCGACGCTGAGCATCGCCTCGATCAACGGCAGCCATATCGCGGCCGACCTTGGTCTTGGCTCGGATAGCCCGAGCAAGACGACCGCCGGCACGGCGCGCAGCATCGGCGGCGCGCTGGACAAGCCTGCGTCGGCGAGCAACCGCTTCTTCCTCGAGACGGGCAACGACAGCCATGGCGTGCCGCTGACCGGCGTGCAGGCCAGTGTCGGGGTGGCAGCCAGCAAGCTGAATTTCACCGCGGCGATGGGGCCGTTGAGCGCCCAGATCGTCGGCGGCACGGCCTCGCTCGGCGCCGATGTGGGCAAGGCCGCCGCCGGCAGCGCGGGCTTCAAAGTCGGGGCCCCCGACACTGCGCCGGCCGCGTTTACGGTCGCGCTGAACGACGGGTTCGGCGGCGCCACCGCGGGTGGCGGCATCCTGACGTTCGCCAATATCGGCAAGCTCGGCACCCCCGGCAATTCGCTTGGCGACCTCGTGAAGTTCACCGCCAACGCCGCGGTGAGCCTGAACCTGCCCGTGACGGTGCTGGGCCAGAGCCTTGGCCCGATCACCCTGCAGATCGGCAATTTGTTCAACACCACCAACATCAGCGGCCTGCCGGCGCGCAGTATCAAGACCACCTTCCCGAGCTTCTCCGGCATCAGCATCGGCTCGATCCTGAATGATCCGCAGGAGGTGATCGACGGGCTCGACGCGTTCCTCTCGATGCTGTCGAGCGGCCCCTTCGCGCAGGCGATCTACAACAGCAACCTGCCGCTGATCGGCCCGGCGCTGAGCAAGATCGGCGGGTTCTTCACCACGCTGCACAACGATGTCATCGGCACGCTGCAGTCGCTGCTCGACAGCTTCATCGCCTCCCACCCCGGCCAGCCCGCGACGACGCAGAACATCGTCACCCAGGGCCTGGACTATGTGCTGCAGCTGATCGGCATGCCGGGCAAGGTCTACTCCTACATCGACAGCATCAGCGCGCCGACCATCATCTCCTTCGTCTGGACGTTCAGCGATACGCTGCTCGACACCTCGGTCAATCTGTCGACCGACCTCGGGATTCCCGGGCTTGGGCTGTCGATGCAGAATGCGCAGGCCGACATCAAGGTGGTGCTCCAAGGCACCCTCGGGTTCGGCTACCTGAAGGGCAAGGGCTTCTTCGTCTACGACATGGGCACGTCCAATGCGGTGACGAACTTCGTTTCCAACAACGATCCCAACAACGTCCTGACCGCCAATTTCAAGACCACCCATGCGCTCGACCTCGGCATCGCGGTGTCGCTGCCGAGCACGTTCTCCGCATCGATCAATATCGGCTTCCTGACCGCGCAGGCGACCAACGGCACCACGCTGACCGCGCAGGCCCTCGGTGGCACCGTGACGCTGACCGGCACCAGCCTCAGCGGCGATGTGATCGCCGATATCGGGCCAAACGATACCAGCACCACCGGCACGCTGTTCTTCAGCCAGTTCAGCGCCGGCAAGGTGGTGCGCGCCTACATTGCCACCACCCTCAACGTCGACCTGATGATCGACACCGGTTTTGGCTTTGGCAGCGTCTCGACCGCGGCGCCTTCGGTGAAGACGGAGCTGGAATTCGTCTACAGCTACGACAAGGCGTTCATCGGCACCCTGCCGACGGGCGTTGTGTCGGGCGTCGTCACGCCGCTCACCTTCGTCGACGTGACGCTCGACCTCGGTTCGTTCCTTACCAAGTTCCTCAAGCCGATCCTGGATGACCTCGAGAAGGTCACCGGGCCGATGCAGCCCTTCCTGGACTTCCTGACGGCGCCGATCCCAGGGGTGTCCCAGATCATCGGGCCGACCTCGCTGCTTGACATCGCCGGGACCATCGGAACGCCGGGGATCAAGGAAGCGGTCAAGTTCATTAAGATTCTCGACGATATCACCCAGCTGGTGAATACGCTCGACGCACTGGCCAATTCGGGCAGCGGCAATATCGGGCTGGATTTTGGCACCTTCGTGCTTGGCCCGACCTATGCGGCCAACCAGACCTCGCTGACCAGCAGCAGCGTCGATCCGCTGGCCTCGAAAACCGCGGTCAGCCATGCCGATACCAGCGCGGCGCAGGCAAGCCTGGCCAACGCCTCGTCCTCGTCGTCGATGAACAAGCTGAACAGCATCAACGCTGGCGGCAAGAATGTCGGCAGCCAGATCGGCAACCTGCAGAGCAGCACCGGTGCCGGCGGCAAGCCGGTGATCGATTTCCCGATCCTGCATGACCCGATGGCGATGATCGGGTTGCTGATGGGCCAGGTCAGCCCGGTCGATCTCGTGCATGTCACGCTGCCGACCTTCAACATCTCCTTCACCAAGAGCTACGACTTTCACTTCGAGGTCGGCCCAGTTCCGGTGATTGCGACGGTGACGTTCGGCGCCGGCGTGAACATCAATCTCGCCTTCGGCTACGACACCTCCGGCATCATGCGGTTCGAGTCCGACCACCAGGTGCTGGATCTGCTCGACGGGTTCTACATCGACGATACGCTCGGCCCGCAGCTCAGCTTCTATGCCAGCATCGGCGTGCAGGCGGGCGTGGATCTGTTCCTCGTGGCGGCCGGCATCGGCGGCGAAATCAAGGGCACGGTCAACTTCCAGCTGCATGACCCGAGCGGTACCGGCAAGATCCACATCTCCGTCCTGCTCGACGAGATCACCCACAACCCGCTCAACATGTTCGACATCTCGGGCGAGTTGACGGCGCGCATCTATGCCTGGTTCTGGGTCGGCATCGACACATTCGTGGCCGGCCGGATCACCCTCTACGAGGGCCAGTTCGACATCCTCAACGTCACCCTGTTGAGCTTCTCCTACAGCTACGCGGCCGAGCATTCGACGCCCAACCTCGTGCACCAGGTTGGCAGCACGGCCTCGCTCAACATGGGCAACAATTCGGACCAGCAGGAAAACGGCAGCAACCTCTACACCGCCGACCAGACCTTCATCGTCAACGGCACCGGCGGCCAGGGCTCGTCCAACAGCGCGTCCTTCACGGTCTCCGGCAACGGCGGCTCCCCGGTCAGCTACAGCAGCACGGGCGTGATCACCGCCGACATGGGCGATGGCAACAACACCGTTAAGTTCACCGGCACCGTGACCGCGGACGTGACCATCACCGGCGGCGACGGCAACGACACGATCGATCTCTCGGGCGTCCGCGTTGACCCGGTGGTGACCCTCGGCGATGGCAACAACGTCATCACCGGCGCGGCCTCGGATACCACCATCACCGTCGGCAACGGCAACAACATCATCACCGGCACCAGCGGCCGGCTGACGATCAGTGCCGGCAGCGGCAACAACACCATCATCGGCAGCAGTGCTGCCGACATCATCATCGTCGGCACCGGCAACAACACCATCTGGGGCGGCAAGGGCAACGACACCATCGTCGCCGGCGGTGGCAACAACACCATCTGGGGCGGCGAAGGCAACAACCGCATCAGCATCGCCAATGGCGCCGGCAACAACGTGATTTTCGGCAACGGCCCCAATTCGTCGACCGCCTCCTCGACCACTACGATCACCAGCACGCAAATCTCGGACGATGCGTCTTCGTCGAGCGATGGCAACAACACAATCACCGGCGGCAACGGCGACGACTACATCTTCGGCGGTGGCGGAAACAACACCATCACCGGCGGCGCCGGGCATGACGTCATTTTCGGCTCCACTGGCACCGTCACCCTGAATGGCAGCGCGGGCGTCGTGCTCGCGGTGGCCGACAGCACGGTGGGCGGCGCCAATGTGGTGACCGGCGGCGGCGGCAACTCCATCCTGTTCGGTGGCAGCGGCGCCAACACGATTGCCTCTGGCTCGGGCAACGATGTCATCGTCGGCAATCTCGGCACCGTTGATGGACCTGCTGGCGGTTCCGGCGGGCTGTTCACCACCACGGCGACCGTGGGTGTCGGCGGCAGTGACCTCATCACCCTCGGATCGGGCAATGACGTGGTGGTGGCCGGCTTCGGCGCCAACGTGATCCATGGCGGGGTTGGCCCCGAGGTGATCATGGCGCATGAGGGCGTCGTGGTGCGCGATGGCGCGCTCGGGCGCGCGATCAACTTCGTCTCGGCGCACACCACCGACGAAACCTCGGGCGGCAATGCCACGGTTACCGGCGGTACCGGCAACGAGTTCATCTTCGGCGGCGCCGGCAACAACGAGATCCATGGCGGCGTCTACAACGCCGGCTCCGGAACCTCGACCGGCGCGGGTTTTGACGTGATCGTCGGCGGCTTCGGCAGCGTCACCACCGGCACGCCGGGCTCGCCCGCGGTCTATCAGGCGCTCACCGTCACCGGCATGGACGGCGCGGCCGCCGGCACCGGCAACAACTTCATCACCACCGACAACACCGCCATCATCATGGGCGGCGGCGGCAACAACCGCATCACCACCAGCGAAGGCACCCTGCCGCAGGAAGTGGTGTTCGGCGCCAACGGCCAGGTGGTGGTCGACTCGCTGCTCGCCGGCGGTATCGCGCTGCACACGGCGCAGACCCTGACGGGCGAGGAGAAGGTCGGCGGCAATAATGTCATCAAGAATGGCGATGGCGCGGACGTGGTGTTCGGCGGCGCCGGCACCAACACGATCACCGCCGGCAACGGCGCGGACGTGATTTTCGGCCATATCGGCTTCCTCAGCCTCGATCGCCTCGCCGCCCCCGATCATACCGGCCTCACACCCGATATCATCGGCTACTTCCGCGCCCAGGACGGCGCGACCTTGAACACCACCGGGGCGACCATCGTGGCCGGCAACGGCAACGACATGATCCTCGGCGGCGCCGGCAACAACACCATCACCGCCGGCACCGGCACCGACGTGGTGTTCGGCGCCGCGGGGGCCATCACCCGCGATGGCACCGCTGGCAATGCGCTGCTGGTGGCCCAGACCACCGAGGAGTCGCAGTCCGGCAACAACACGCTGACCATCGGCGTCGGCGGCGTCGCCAACGACGCGATTTTCGGCGGTCTCGGTCACAACACCATCGCCGCCGGTGATGGTGCCAACATGATCCTCGGCCATCTCGGCCGGGTGAACCTCAACGTCTGGGCGTCCTTCTCCACCCTGCAGCGCTCGGATGGCAGCCGGCCGGACGTGCTCGGCCGCTATCTGCCGGAGATCGGCAGCCTGGTGCCCGGCGCCCCGGTCACCCCGGGTCTCGATGTGGTGCCCACCGCGGGTGCCGATGGTTCGGTGATCACCGCGGGCGCCGGCAACAACGTCATCATGGGCGGCGCCGGCAACAACACCATCACCGCCGGCGTCGGCAACAACGTCGTCATGGGTGCCACTGGTTCCGTGACCCGCGATGCCGTCACCAAGGCCGTGGTGTTCACCACCACGCTCGAGGAGCAGTACGGCGGCAACAACATCATCGCGGTGGCCGACGGCAACAACGTCGTCATGGGCGGCATCGGCAACAACCTGATCACGGCCGGCAGCCGCAGCAACGTGTTGCTGGGCCATCTCGGACAGGTCAACTACGCCGCGCAAACCCAGTTCACCCTGGGCCAGCGCGTCACCGGCCTGCATCCGGACGTGATCGGCCGCTCGCTGCCCGAAATCGGCAACCTCTCCCCCGCGAGCAGCCAGGGCGCGGCCGGGCTAGACCGGCCGGTGGCGGGCACCAGCTCGACCATCTATGCCGGCAACGGTACCAACGTGATCATGGGCGGCGCCGGCAACAACACCATCGTCGCTGGCCTCGGCCAGAACGTGATCTT
This sequence comes from uncultured Rhodospirillales bacterium, assembly GCA_903928045.1. Next base: position 3,921 of record CAIYPH010000294.1, on the reverse strand, counting down.
CGGCGCGGCCGGCGCGGTCACCCGCAATCCGCTCAACGGCGGCATCGTCTACGCCAGCACCGTCGAAGAGGCGATCGGTGGCAACAACAGCATCACCGTCGGGCTGCGCGGCCTGGTGGGTGACCTCGTGTTCGGCGGCATCGGCGCCAACCAGATCGTGGTGGGCGGCGGCAACAACATCGTGCTCGGCCATCTCGGCGTGGTCGATAACGCCAATCTCAGCAACTTCACCTCGAGCCAGCGCGCGGACGGCTCCAAGCCTGACGTGTGGAGCCGCACCGTGCCGCAACTCGGCAACGTGGTGCCCGGCACCGCCGGCGCCGCCGCGGGCCTCGGCACCGCGGTTGCCACCGGTGCGGACACCATCGCGGCCGGCAACGGCAACAACATCATCATGGGCGGCGGCGGCAACAACACCATCACCGCCGGCGCCGGCACCAACGTGGTCTTCGGCGCATCCGGCGCGGTCACCCGCGATGCCCGCACCGGCGGCGTGGTGATCGCCCAGACGGTCGAGGAAAACCTTGGCGGCAGCGACACCATCACGGTGGGCGTCGGTGCCCGCAACGCCAGCAACACCGTCTTCGGCGGCGCCGGCACCAACACTATCGTCGCGGGCAACGGCAATGCCGTGATCCTCGGCCATCTCGGCACCGTCAACGTCACGGGCTTCACTCTGCTGAGTTCGGCGGCGCGCGCCGATGGCAGCAACCCCGATATCGTCAGCCGCACCGTGCCGATCTACGGAGACGTCAACCCCGCCACGCGCGGCGGGCCGTTCGCCAGCCTCAACACTCCGCTGGCGACCGCGGGCGGCACGATCGTCGCCGGCAACGGCAATGACATCATCCTCGGCGGCGCTGGCAACAACACCATCACCGTCGGCAACGGGAGTGACGTGGTGTTCGGCGCGTCCGGTCAGGTGACCCGCGATCCCACTCCGGGCGTCGGCGTCATTGATGCCAAGACGCGGGAAAACCTGCTCGGTGGCAATGATATCATCAATCTCGGCACCGGTGCGGACATCGCCTTCGGCGGCGCGGGCGCGAACGTGATCTCCACTGCCGGAACGCTCGACGCGATCTTCGGGCAGACCGGCTCGATCCATCTGGTCTCCGGCAATCAGACGCTCGCGTCCGGCAACAGCCTCAGCCAGCTCGCCCAGGCCGCGCAATCGGTCAGCATCCCGCTGCCCGCGCCGGCCTCGCCCGCCAGTTCGGCCATCCGGCCGGCCGGCACCACCTTCATCCTCGATCCCACCCACGGCTACTGGGTGACCGACACCGCCCAGACCAACGGCCCGGTGCTGATCCTTGATGGGGTGGACGCGCCCGAGCTGATCCTCGACCTCGCGGCGCCGATCGCGGTCGCCGGCGTGGCGACCATCGCCGCCTGAACCGCGGCGGACGCGTGCCTTCAGACCTGCCGTTTAGCAACCTGAGTGAGTCAAAAATGCAGAACGACGAGCGCCCCGGCCCCAAGACCAGCATGGTCGGCCAGACCAAGATCCGCTGGGACGATACCAAGATGCGCACCGCCTACGCCAATGTGTGCAATGTGGCGACCACGCGCGAAGAGATCATGGTGCTGTTCGGCACCAGCCAAGCCTGGATGAACGCCGGCGAGGAGGTCGAGGTCTCGCTGTCGGACCGTATCCTGCTCAACCCGCACGCGGCCAAGCGGCTGATGGGGATGCTGGTCAAGACGATCGAGGAATACGAGCGGAACTTCGGCACGCTGGGCTGAGCGCATCATTGGCCGTAGCCCCCCCCCTTCGCGCTGACCGCCCAAGGGCCCGCCGATGAGTGGCGGGATCGCGGGGCTGCGCGCGCGACATCACGGTGCCTTCACCGATCCGGCTGCATGGCGCGAGCTGCTGCAATCCGACGATCCCGCCGTGTTCGGGCAGGCCTGGCTGCGGCTCCTGGTCGCTTCGATCGATCAGGCGCTGACGGTCACCGAGGACGGCCATGTCGTGGTCGGCGGGTTCGTCGCGCTGCGCACCGGTGAGGGGCGGCGCTATGCCCGCATCGCCACCTATGGCGGCGGCGAGGTCAGTTTCCTCCTCGCCAAGGCCGCCGAGCGCTGCCTGCAGCTGCGCCGCCCGATCGGCCAGACCGGCGGCGGGATCGGCGCGGTCGACGCACCAGCCGATCTGCCGAGCCAGATCGCGGTGCCGATCATGGTCGGCGAGGAACTCGAAGGCGTCGTGGCGCTCGAAGTCGCCTCCCATGCCGAGGGCCAGGTCGACCGCGCCACCCGTCTCGTCCAATGGGGCACCGCCTGGTTCGGCCGCATCATCAGCACCCGCGACCGGCAGGACGATCGCGGCCAGGCCGCGCTGGTGCTCAAGGCGATGGCGATCGCGGCGAACGAAGGCACCCTGGCCTCGGTCGGTCAGGCCCTGTGCACGTTCCTCGCCGACCAGTTCGGGCTGGCCCGCGTCAGTCTCGGCGTGGCCACCACCGGGTCCCAGAAGGCGGTGGCAACCTCGCGCGGCGGGCTCGCCACCGTGCGCACGGATTTCATCGTGGCCCTCGAAGCCGCGCTCGACGAAGCCGTAACCTCCAGCCAGCCGGTGCTGTGGCCGGTGCCGGACGGGCAGATGGCGGCGATCGGCGCCCATAGCCGGCTGTGCCGGTCGCACAACGCGGACTGGGCGGCGAGCTTCCCGATGACCGCCGAGCGCGCCACACTGGTGCTCTGCATGGAGGGCGAAGGCCCCGCCCCCGCCGAGCCCACCCGCATCGCATGGGCCGAACTGGCCCGCCTGCTGGCGCCGTTGCTGGCACTGCGCTTCGCCGCCCAGCAAAGCCTGCCCGCCCATGCCGGAATCGCCATCCGCCACACCCTGCGCGATTGGACGATCGGCGCCACCCGCACCTGCTGGGTCGCGCTGGCCCTCGCGGCGGCCGCGCTGGCGTTTGTCGTGTTCGCCAAGGGCGACTACCGGGTGGCCGCACGGGCCACGCTGGAAGGCGAGCTGAAACGCGCCATCGTGGTGCCGTTCGACGGCTATCTCGCCGAGGCCCGCCTGCGGCCGGGCGAGCGGGTGCGCGCCGGCGCGGTGCTGGCGCGGCTCGATGATCGCGACCTCAAGCTGCAGCGGCTCAATTTCCAGGCCCGCATCGCCGAGGCGCAACACCAGGTGACCGACGCGGTCGGCCGGCGCGAAATGGCCGCGGCCGCCATTTCCACCGCACGGCGCCAGCAGTTCGAGGCCGAGCTGCGCATGGTCGACGAGAACCTAAGCCGCGCGACGCTGGTGGCACCCTTCGACGCGCTGGTGATCGCCGGCGACCCGACCCAGCAGATCGGCGCCCCCCTGCGCCATGGCGAGCAGCTCTACGAGCTTTCGCCGCTCGAACACTTCCGCGTCGCGGTGGACGTGGAGCAGGCCGACTTCGCCGACGTGGTCCCCGGACAAACCGGCCGGTTGGTGCTGTCGTCCCTGCCCTATGATTTCTGGCCGGTCGAAATCGTCCGCATCACCGCCATCGCCGCCGCGCGCGATGGCCAGACCAGCTTCCGCGTCGAGGCCGACCTCAAGGCCACCAGCCCCGAGGTCCAGGAGCGCGTGCGCAGCGAGCTGCGGCCGGGCATGCAGGGCATCGTCAAGATCGATGCAGGCGAGCGCCGTCATGTCTGGATCTGGACCCATGCGATGCTGGCCTGGGCGCGGCTCAAGCTGTGGGAGTGGATCCCATGAGCGGCGCCACTGCGCAGGGCCCCGTGCGCCCCGGCCAATTGCGCTTGAAACCGCAGGTCGACATGTATCGCCACGTCTACCAGGGCCAGACCTGGTACGTGTTCCACGACCGCGCCGCGCATCGCTACTACCGCGTGTCCGGCGAAGGCGCCGAACTGCTCGGTGCGCTCGATGGCCGCCGCGGCCTCGAAGAGGTGATGACGGCGCGTCAG